>NZ_JAMOKS010000028.1:0-89022 GCF_023656785.1 Parabacteroides caecihominis | reverse complement strand
CTTTCATATTCTTATAAATATCTGGAAAAGGGGTTGAAACCCACAGAGGAATCCGGCAAAACCGGAAGGTTTATCTATCCGTCAGTTGAAACTGACGGCAAAAGAGAGCCTGCGGCATGGGGCTTTGCCCCATTAAAGAGACACAAATAGCTCATATTTGATAAATTATGAATCAAAACTTCCTAAACTCCAATCGGGCATAATCCGATTGTAATACTAGATGCTTTGATGTTAATTCTTTGACGCCGAAGCGTTGCTCCGTTCCGTTCATGCCAAATGGCAATAAATCTTCAACTTTACTGACCGGCATGACTACAAACAATGAATCTCCGGTATATTCCATATTGCCGGTCTGACTGGTTACATCAACCTTCATCAGATTGATTGTATGCAAAGCAACACTGTAGTATGCCCGTTCCGGCGTCTCTTCCTCTCCCGACGCATATGCTATTTTCATGATCTGCCAGCGACCATCCAGGTCTCCGTTAATCGGCGTTTTTCCGCAGGCACTGACTATCAGGGTCAATAACACCGCTATTATGTATCTTTTCATCGTATTTATTGTATTCCTTGTATTCATCGTATCCATCCTGTTTTCCTGATTGTTAACATGCCACCAGCACTTTTACCCAACATCCCGCCTCTGTCAACACCTAGCGATCCTGTAAAATCCCAGCCTTTTAACTGATGGGGCGTATAAGTTAATTCTACCAATGCATTTCCATTCTTTTTGATTTCATAAAATGGCAAACCATAAGTTCCCCAGTTACGGGTAAGCGACAATAAAATTCGATACCGCAAATCGCAAATTGGATTTCCCATAACCCCGAAATGATGTCCCTGCAAGCGATTGCTTTTAAAGACTATTTCTCCATCATCATTATAAATTGGAGAAATGACTAGCGGATTACCAATTCCCATTCCCCAATGCTGCCAACCGGCATAGATGTAGTGGTTGTAATAATTATCTGTACCACTCACTTGTTCCGGTATCTCCGATGTATGATCCCAATAAACAGGTCCCGTTTGGTCTTTCGTTGAAATATATTCGTAAACGAAACTACCGATCACCCGATTCTTGGGAAACGTTATTTCTATTCCTGCCAGGCAATCTTTCCAGCCATATTCACCAAACATCTGCGAATGGTCTTCAAAATAATGTTCGTAATAGGGACGGATTGTCCAATCTTTTGGTGCATACCAGGTTAGTGAAAAGTTCCAGCTGCCTAAATGGTTTCCATAGACATTTGTCTGTTCTCCTGTTGGTGTGCTACTATCTCCCCCGCTCGGAATAAACACTTTAAAGAAATCCTTTATCCCGTTTGGCATATCGATCTTCTTGTCCCCAACAAAAGCATTTCCTCCGAACTGGGCGGCCATCTCAAGACCTCCTTCTAAAATCAACGGAAACTTCTCCCGGTTACCGATCTTCACATACAAATCTTTGGAATGATATAGCACATGTTCCGTATGTTTACTGCCCGGAGCGATAAAGTCCTTCTGCCAGCCGTCATCCGTAAACATTCCATAGGCAATATGCCCTTTAAAAGCCAACCAACCTTTTGTTCCCGGAACAAGCGTATATTCTGGAATACCGATACGAACCTGCGGAATCGGACGCGCATTTCCCGAGAATGTCAAGCCACCGCTACTCAGTAACGAATTATTGAACTCGCTATGCCGCTCCTTACTTCCGATACTCAATCCCAGGCAACGGTATTTCAGATCCGCATACAATTGTTGCACCACAAAAGTCGATGTAAAATTATAAGCCACAGCCAGGTCCGCCCCGAAAGCATACGAGAAGCGTTTATCGCTTTCCAACTCCCGGAAGACCCCGGCACGCAGATACCCGTTATTTTTTTCGATTGATGACAATCCCTGCTTGTTTGCCGTCAGCCAGAAAGGAGTATGCTCTCCTCCGCTGAAGCTGACACCGGTCTCCGCCCGATAACTCAGCCCTTTCGTAAACTGAGCATAAGAGTTTAGGGGAAGCAGTAGAATGCCTCCCCAAAGAAGTAAGTTTGATATTAATTTCATTTGTTATTGATTAGAAAGATTTGAATCAGTCCCCATCATCCCCAAACTGCCCCCGGTCTGTCCAGATTTTCCGAAACGTGTCGCAACTGTTCCCGCCGTTTGGCTATATTGACAAGGATATCGAGACGTATTTCTTTCTTTTTAGGATCGGTTTCCAATAACCGGTGTACGCTTTTTTGTATTTCCTGTAGGATACGGTTTTCCAAATACAGAAATAATAACCGGGTCAGATAGATATTCAGGATATTGGATGCCTCCGGATAAAGTAACCCGAATTGTTCCTTTTCATTGTAAACCAACTGGTCGTATTCGGTATGCAATTCATTTACGATGCTTTTTAGCGCAGGTGTTAACTCCGGCTCCGGATTCCCTGTTCCCAGATGCTCCAGTATCATCCGGTTCTCCTTATTTTCAAAAAGCAAATCATCCGTTTGCAGGATACTTTTCACTAATTCCGTAAAAAGACAAGAAGAACCTTTGAACATATAAAGAGTCTCCGGAAACAACAGGCAAGCCGTCAGCAGCATTTCTTCCGACAAATGAGGTTTCGACAGAAACTTATCGATCAGGGAAACAAAAGCCTCTTTGCCCGACCGCCGAAATAAAGAATCCGGATCTTCCCCTTCCGGTAAAAAGATCGTCTGTACCTCTACCGAATGCGGATTGAGCAATAAAGATATTTTGCGGGCAGCCTCCCGTCCCGGCTTGTCGCCATCCAGTAACAGACAGATCCGGTTCGTGTACTTTTTCAGCAATGCAATCTGTCCGGCTGTCAGGGCCGTTCCGCATAATGCTACTGTATTGGAAAATCCGGCCGCATGCATCGCGATCGCATCTTTATATCCTTCCACTACAAACACAAAGTCTTTCCCCGCAATTGCCTCTTTCGCCCGGTGAAGGGCATAGAGATTTTCGCTCTTTTTATATCCGTTGGCTGTAGATGTATTGATATATTTCGGTTCTTCCGAATTATTGTCCGTTAGCCTGCGGGCGGCAAAAGCTATCAACTCACCGGCTTCGTTGCGGATCGGAAAGATCACCCGGTTGCGCATCGCATACCATTCTTTCGGGACATTCACAGGAGATTGTCCGACCTCAAAATCAAGATAAGCAGGCGTTAACTCCGTATAACCGCAAGCGTAGGGGAGAAGGGAGGAAAAGAACTGTAAGTTCTTTTTAATTGAAAATTGAGAATTGGAAATTGAAAATTGCTTCGCGTCGCTATCTCTGTCGACAGGATTCGCGTTTTTCTTATTAATTTTCAATTCTCCATTTTCAATTTTTAATTTCCCCACCGCCTCCATGAAATTACAATGTTCCGTCTTCTCTATAAATTCGATCACATCCCCATGTTCCCCGCAGGCAAAACATCTAAAAGTCTGTTTTTGAGGATTCACCACCAGCGACGGATGATGATCCTCGTGGAACGGGCAATGTCCTACATAGTTTATCCCTTTTCGTTCCAGTTTTACCGTCTTTCCGATCACCTCTTCGATAGGGTATGAAGCTTTCAGTTGTTCTATTTCTATCTTTATCATGATCTTCTCCGGATATTATAGTTCGTGATGCGGGTATAACTCTCATTATAGCGGTAACGGGCAATCCCGGTCGATCCGTTACGCGTTTTTCTTATGTATAGTTTTCCGACCTGTTTCAGGCTCTCCCCGGTGACTTCATCCTGGGTGATCCCGTAACGTTCGGGGATATAAACGAAATAAACACAGTCCGCCACCTGTTCGATCACGCCCGAATCACGTAAATCGTGCAAATTCGGGATATGCGCCTTATCGCCTGAGTTCATACTGTTACGGTTCATTTGCGAAAGGACAAGAACCGGGATATTGGCATCCTGTGCCATTTGCTTGAATCCCTGTATATTGTATCCGACCGTCTGATTCGCATTTTCCCACCCCTGTTTTTCCATTTTCATCACCTGTAGATAATCCACAATCACCAGGTCGCATTGCTTCTTGCGCTTTTGGAGCATCACTTGGGCACGGATATTTTCCAGCGTGTTTGCCGGAGTATAGTCAAAATACAACGGAAGGTCCTGGAACTCACCCGCCATTTTTTCCATCTTCAACAAATCCTCCGGGTTAGCACCTGTGATACGCAAACGGTTGGCATCTACCCCTCCGAATCCGGCAAACAGGCGGTTCATCGTTTGTAAACCGGTCATTTCCATGCTGAAGAAACAGACATGTTTTCCCGACAGGGCTACATTCATGGCAATCTGCATGGCTATGGCTGTCTTGCCGTCGCCGGGACGTCCGGCCCCAACGGTGAGTTCGCCATTGTAAAGTCCTCCGGTCACATAGTCGAACTCTTCCAGTCCTGTCTTGATGCACATCGTATCCACTCCGTTTTCCAGACGTTCACGGTGCATATTCAATACCTCGTTGGCTGTTTTTCCGATCCGGCTGACTTGTTTGCCGACAATACAGGTTTCCCGCAGTTCCATCAATGACGATTCCGCCTTTTCGATCAGAGCCGTGTAGGAGGAATCGAAGCGGTTTGCCTTTGCTTGCAAGGTAGTGAACAAAGCACCCAGCAGGCGAAGCATATACTGCCGTTTCACCTCTTCGGTATATTGCATCAGGTTGCCGGTATGGCGTATCTGCGTCATGGCAGCGTTGACGATGGCAATCCCGTTCATTTCTTTCCAGCGTTTTTCATCCAGACAGCGCATCTCGATATCGGTGGTTACCAGATCCGCTTTTTCGCCCCGGTTGTTCAGGGAACAGATGGCTTTGTAGACAAAAGCGAAAAACGGGTCGCTGAACATTTCCGGCTTCAGAACCGGAGCAACCTGCCATATGGCAGATTCGGAAGACAAAAGTGCACAGATCACAGCCTCTTCCACCTGGCGTACAGATTCTATAGTTTCCATAAGCGTCATTAATTAGGTTGATTTGTTGGATTCTGCATGCTTCGTCCGCCCATGTTTCTTTCGGCTGCTGCCATTTGGGTGGCGGCTGAACTTTTTGAGACATCGGTCTTTTTATTTCCTCCGGTTTCCGGTTCGGTAGGTACAAAAGTAAATTCATCGTAACCGGTCAAATATATACGGCTTCCACCGATAATACGTTGAATGGATATCAGTTTAAGATATTTCATTCTCTTCAATAGGCGGCTCAATGTGCTGCCACTTACATCCATCCATTTGGCTAGGGTAGATTGTTTCCCGATAAATTCTCCTCTACGGCAGGTATAGGCTCTTTTATTTACGATACAATACCCATCCGTATGGTAACAAATGCCAAACAACAGCAGATGTAAATGAGCCATCTGGCGGTCGATAATGTCATCACTCTGCATCCGTTTGAATATAGAGCGGGGTGTCTTGATGAATGTTTGTCCGAGGAGTTCCGTGATAGATAATTCCTTTGCAAGCGGTTCATTTTCAATCTTTTTCTTTCTCATAACAATACAATTTAAAAGTGAAAAATTACTGAAAGAGAAAATGAAATTAATTGGTTATTCTTAGTTGTCTGAAAATGAATGCTATAAGCCATGTGCTGAAATCGTTTTGTCCGAAGGTCTGCAAGACTATATAAATATAGAAAGAACTTCTTTATAAAGATATATAAGCCTCCGGCATTTTTTCAGATTACAAAAAATAAAGAACTGACTTCTTTTAATCTCTCTGCAAAGGTAAATATGAACTTCTCCGGATGTAGTACCGTTTTAACCCGTTCTGCGTTTCTTAGAATGTTGTCTTACAGCGGGTTAATAAATATTACTTCTTATCAGTTGATTTGGCTTTGTTTTTTAACTCTGTTATAAACTCTTGTATTTCAGTATAATAGTCTGAATATTTGTCGAATAGTTTCATGTCTTTGCAAACGGTACTCGCTGCATACTTAAATTTGAAAAATGGATTTATAAATTCAGCAACTTTCTTGTATGAATAACCTCCCAACAGACCGTTCTGTTTCAGTGCAGCAAAGAGTGCAATCATAAAAACTACATATTCTTCAGGAACATGTTTATCATCCTTTTTTTTTATTATTGTTAATCGGTTTACGCATAATCATTTGGTATTATGCTGCAAAACAACATTCCTATGCAAACTAAACCGATCTCCTTTTCTCCAAAAAGATATATCTTTTGCATTCAAAAGTCCCTTATTTCATCTTCAAAACATATATCTTTCATCTTCGAAATAAGGGACTTTTCAATTCTCAAGGTTCCCCTAAAAAATCGACAATCACTCCGACCTGTTTCGGAGTCAGTTTTCGCTGTCGTTCGCAGAATCCGGCGGCTTTTAATGTTTTGACCAGTTTTTCGTTTCTTACCACCCAGCGATGCAGCAAACGTGATGCTGAGTTCGGATGCAGATCCGGATTATAGCAAAGTGCCAGTTCCGTCCATCCGTAACTACGGATTTTAAATTTTTCTTCGTCCATTTCCTTATGTATTAATTACCTCTAAGATAAGAAATTAAATCCATATAAAGAAATGAAATTCAATGTTTATACGCACTATTTATATATTTATCGGGACTTAATGAACCCTTCGTCTCCGATAATGACATTTCATGTCACAGCCGTTTTCCAGCACCCTATCTTTGTCATGTTATCGATAACCAACCAGTTAACCGTCAATAGCTTTCGGAGTATTTCCATTGGCATATTGGCACATTGTCAAATTAAAAAATTATTTCCCATGGCTTTAAGTTTCCACTTAGTAAAACGTCCCGACATGCGCAAAGACGCTGCCGAAGGTTCCAAATTATTTTATGCACAGGTCCGTTCATTGAAGAAACTCGATTTCAACAAGCTCTGCGATCTGATCGCTGTTCGAAGCACCGCTTTTATCGGTGATGTGATGCTTGTCATCGAAGGTCTTCTTTCCGTCATGGAAGAACGCCTGGAAGAAGGCGATGTGATCCAGATGGGCCGCCTGGGTAACTTCCGTATGGTTGCCGGCAGCAAGGGTACTGAAAACGAAAAGGACTTCAATGTATCCCTCTTCAACAAGGCTCGTATCGTCTTCTCACCGGGCACCATGCTCAACGAGATCCGCAAGAATGCCAAATATGAAAAGATGGATATCGAAACCGTTACTCCGCCTACAGGGGGAGGTTCGGACCGTCCGGAAATCGAGTAGTAACGTATCAATTATCCGTTATGTTAAAACAGGAATTTATCAAACAATATCTTTTCCCCGCTCAAAAGGCGGGGGAATGTTTCGGAATCAATCCGATCGTCATCCTCGCCCAATCGGCCATCGAAACAGGGTGGGGGGAAAGTACCCTGGCAAAGGAGCATAACAACTTCTTCGGTATCACCGCTTACGGACGTCCTAATGCTTTCTGGAAAGGCAAAAAGACTGATCTTTCTGAAAACAGCGGCCATACTTCCTTATGGTTCCGCACCTACGAATTGGCGGAAGACAGTTTTATGGACTTCGCCCGTCTGATCCACACCGCTTATCCGGTAGCTGCCTCACTCAGTGCCCACCCTTCGGCTTATGCCAAAGAGATCGCTTACAGCAAATACATCAGCGAAGTGAATGGTGACAACCGTGCTGCTTATCAAAGGATGCTGGTGTCGATTTGCCGGACGATCGAAAGGATAATAGTTTGCTGAGTTCACCTTTTATCAGAATTGAACTAGTTAAGTGTTGTTGCTTGTCCTGAAAGGACTAACTGTGAATAGCCCCCGGTGAAGCCGGGGGATTGGGAATGGCATCCGGCCGATGAGCCCTGAAAGGGTTCAATCACAATGTATTATTCGCCCCCTTCAGGGACGCACCATCCGGCATATATCGGGATCCCCCGGCTTCACCGGGGGCTATTCACAATTGAACCCTTCGGGTCCACAATGTCGCTAAATGACTCAAATCTTTCTAAATTTTAATTTATACAAAATGAAAACTCTTGAAACAATCCTTGCCTTCCTCACCAGCCTTGCCCGGATCATCTTTCCCCGCAAGCAAAAGCCGGCAGCCGGTGACTGCCCTTGTTCCCATCCCTATCCTCGTCCTCTTCCTGATGGCGATCACCCTGCTGTCTCTCCTGATGGAGCAGACGGAAGTGACGCTGACTGCTATCGGAGCGATACTCTCGCTCTCCACCAGGGCGACTGGGGAACCAAACAACATGTCGAACCCATAGATATTGCCGGTTACAGCCTGATGGCTGGGGGACTGATCGGCGGTCTGTACAAATTATTCACTGCATGAGTTACGAAGAAAATTGGTGAGCGAATGCTGGATACGTCATATCTTATTGTTTTGAATCTACTCCCCGTGCTTGACACGGGGACTATTCACTGTTAGTCCCTTCAGGACAAAATCTCAAATTCACATAAAGCCTCCGGCTGCCAACCTCTGTAAACTGCTGCAAGCAGACGTAGACGGGTATTACCGGTACTGGCTAATACCTTTTCATCAGAAGCATATTTACGTAATTGCTTTTCAGCCTCTTGTGTCAACGACTCTACTTTTGTTGTCGTATCATCCCGTTTCAAAAACTTCAACTCTATCAAGTACGAATACTGCATATCCGGATAATTAGCCAGATTAGGCATTAAATAAAGATCTGAGAAACCGCGACCTGCTTCAAATTCCGGCCAGATGATAAAATAATCCGTCAATCCCATATAAGCAACCATTAATGTTTTAATGGTTGTTTCCTGATAGATCGCATCACGAAGGACTGCTTTCTGATCTACCTGTTTGGCAAAAAATTCCAATGCAGCCTCCCATTCTCCAAAATAGGCCATACGGCGCATACTATCGGATAACTCCATAAACGGAAAAACGACCGATTCGCGTTCTTTCATCGCTTCTACAAGGTAGCCGTAAATCTGTTCGCGAACAGCCAGGTTAGGGACTTTCATAATTGTTTCACCATACTCAACCCGGTCGTAAGTCAGTAAACCGAAATAGTATAATAATGAAATAAAATTACCCGGATCAGCCAGATTCTCTGCCGGAAAACTATCTTTAATCACATTCCCGTTTACTTCATCGGTATCGATCAAACGGGTTATGACCGAACGCCCTTCCTCCTGCATCTTGTCGATACGGATAAAATGCCGCAATTTACTATAGTCCGTACGAATATTACGATCCAGCATATCGGAAGGCGGACGTTTTTTTTGCAGATAATTGTTCAGGAAATAAAGAACCATGTCCGAATTATACATTGTCTGACCAATACATTCTTTGGCAAAACAATAATTGTCATACCAAGGCTTCATCATCCGGACAATATCATCGATAGGATCGGCTAGCATTCCTTCCGATTGGTAATAAGATAACATATCGAATAGTTCTGATTCGCTGAAACCTACCATCGAATTAAATTGCTCATCAGTCGTTATATTCGTCCCGATATTGAACCCACTCGTCACATCGTCCAACGTAACAGGCGACACACCGGTAATGAACATTCGCTTAACAGGTGCATCCGGACCAGTGGTAATGGCTTTGACAATATTGAAAAATCCGCGATAAAAGCCTGAATCATGTGTCAGGGCACGATACACATTATTACCCTCACTGGATAATATCGTGTTGGTGAAATTATCATATTCGTCGATTAACAGGTAAATAGGCAACCCTAGCATAGCGGCACGTTTACCGATAAAGTTTAACTGACTGGCTGCTGTCTTCAGTTCCCGGATTTCTTTTGGAAAACTGGGTTCAAAATACGAAGCATATTGATCGGCAAAAGCCTCCATCTGAATTTTAGCATAGCTATTGAAGGTATCTTCCAACGCTTGTCCCGTACCACGAACGGCACTAAAATTGAAATAGAGTACCAGATATTTTCCTTGCTCACCGGTAGGATGTTTACTGATGTACTGATTGCCAAACAACTCATTAAATTTATCGGCATATCTCACATCATAGTAACAGTAAAGCATACTCAGGAATAAAGACTTTCCAAAACGACGCGGACGGATCAGAAACAGGAAACGAGCTGTCTGCTCCAACATATTAATATACTGTGTCTTATCTACATAGTAATAATTATCGGTCATTACTAATACATAATCCGTCAATCCGTAAGGTATTTTCTTTGCCATATCATCTTTATTTTATATTTCCACCCATTCTCTTGGGCAGTAAACATACAAAGATAAATAATTAAACCGAATGCACTGTCTAATTTTCAATTCTTCATTTTCTATTTCCTAAAGCTCTCCCTGGAATAGATTAGTGTCGTTGTCTTGAAGGCTGGGGGACTGATTGGCAGTCTGTACCTGATATCCGGAAGAGGAATGGGAGGATGAAGAGACGGATGTTTGATTGTTTGAAGTCTGTTATCTTCTCTGATATGGAGGGGTAACAGACTTTTTGTGTATATAATTAATTTAAATCCTTTATTATTCGATGAATCGTGGCTCGTAATATAGGAACATCTACTTTTACGATTCTAAAGAGTTCATCTGCATCAATATCAAAATAATGATGTACAATAATATCACGTGTTCCCATTACATTTTTCCACGGGATTTCCGGATAATTAATAAGTAATGATTTACCAGTATGTTTATCCAGCGTTTTTAACGCTTTCGCCCACTGCTATAACCTTCATACAAACACTATCCATTAAAATCATACCTTGGTCGGAAAGTAAAAAATCATCAACGGTAACAATCTCTTTACAACGTTCTTCTATGATTGAAAGAGTTGACTCTATTAATTCCAGTAAATGCAATGTTTCTTCTTGATCAAACATAGACGCCCTCCTTCTGTATTCTTTTTTTGAGAAAAGTATCCATCCGATCTCTGAGACGTACAATATCCACCTGGCATCCCAACAATTCTTCCAACTCGTTTTTTATACCAGCTAGTGCAAAGAGCCCTTGGAGTTCACCTTCAATGTAAACATCCACATCGCTGTTTTCATGTTGTTCCCCACGGGCTACGGAGCCAAACACACCCATCCTTCGGATTCCATATTTTGAAGCCTGCTTCGCTTTGAAATCCTTTAATAGATTAATTATTTCTTGTGTTGTTCTCATTATCCGATTTTTAGGAACTACTGTATTATATATCACAAATATATACTTTTCTTCTATATATTACGTAAAAAAGAAAATAAAACTAATTTTTACCTACGAATAAAATACTATTCGCTTTTAAAGGTAATTCCTTCCGATGCATCATGTACAAATTCAAACTCTAACGTCCGGGCCAGCCCTTCTCCCAAGGTATAAGGTGCTTTGAATCCGGACTCCTGTACTTTGGTTGCATCAAACTGTGTTGTGGCACAGAATTTTTTTACGCGGACAGAGCTTACGGTCAATTTCTTCCGGGTCAGGAAAGCCAGTACATCAAAGCAATATCCTCCCATCATTCCCAACCAAAGCGGAAAATGAGTGGCAGGAATATGTTTCTTTAAAACTTTACTTACATGGTCTACCAGTTCATTCATCGTGAAATCAGGTTTATCGATGTAATTATATACATTGTAACCTTCCGTTTTATTCTCAATCAGGAACTTGATAAAAGCGACAATGTTTCCCACGTAGGCCATTGACTTTTTATTATTCCCTTTTCCTACCATCAGGAACTTACCTCCGGAGATTTGCCGCAGCAGAGTAAAGTGAAGTAGGGGAGACGTCATCACGGTGTTCGGCAGCAAGTAAAACAACTAAATCTGTTCCGACCAAGAGTTCTGTTAGCTTGTTTTTATCTAATACATTTGCTATCGTTGT
Source organism: Parabacteroides caecihominis (assembly GCF_023656785.1). NCBI lineage: Bacteria > Pseudomonadati > Bacteroidota > Bacteroidia > Bacteroidales > Tannerellaceae > Parabacteroides > Parabacteroides caecihominis. The sequence continues at coordinate 77,302 of NZ_JAMOKS010000028.1, read as the reverse complement.
TATTCCTGGATGGAAATGACTTTGTTGTTTGTCGATGTTTGCAACATCAAAAGAAGTACAATCTTTTAGTAGATTAATAAGACGAGTACCGACGAAACCGGAGGCACCTATGATTGTTATTTTCATGTTCACCTAAGTAAATGTTTATATATTATAGTTCTCAATTTATTAGGAATTAAACGAGAGATAAATCGAATGAGAATATTTTTGATGAAAATACTTTTATCTATAAATTTAATTCTAAGTAATTCCCGTTCAAATTTCAATTCTATTAATGCATAATTAATACCTCCACGTCGTTTAAACATTTCAGAGGAAGATCTGAAATAAAGTAAACTTTCTTGAATGTTATAAAATTTAGCACCATTTATAAGCATTCTAACCCATAAATAGTAATCCTCAAATAAAGGGAAATGCTTATATCCACCAGCAGCAAGAACAGAGGATTTTCTGAACATGACTGCAGGATGATTTATCGGACTTCTTTTTTTAGCAAACTGATATATTTTTTTATGATATTCAGGTAATTTTCTTATTGATAATATGTGATTAGTATCTCCTTGAAATTCGTCAATCCAGGAACTGACAATGTCAATTTCCGGATGATTCTTAAAGATTTCCAATTGTTTCTCAAAGCGATTAGGTTTTGCTATATCGTCAGTGTCCATTCGGGCCACGAGATCATAAGAACAATACTTTAAACCCTCATTCAAAGCTCTGCCTAATCCTTGATTTTTTGGTAGAGTCACAACCTTCAAAGACCTATAACGAGTTGCATAGTCGGACACCACAGCATCCAACTCCAAAGTCAATGGCCCGTCTTTAACCAATACTATTTCATCAGGTAGCTGGCTTTGCGCCAATAAACTATCCAGACTTTGCTTAAGGTGAGAAGATTGCTCTTTTATGTAAAGAGATAAAAGAACAGAAAACATGGTAATATCTTAGAAGATGTTTTAAATTATTTGATGATTTTATTATAGTCTTATGGTTACAAAGAATATTATTATCTTTTACAAATAAAATTTGAATAGTTTCTTAGCTTAAATAATAGATTAAGAAACTGGTAGCTTTTTCTTGATTACCGCAGGAACTCCCGCAACCATACATCCTGAAGGAACATCACGGGTTACTACCGAACCGGCAGCAACCACTACAAAATCACCAATTGTAACTCCTGGAAGTATTGTTGAATTGGCTCCTATCCATACATTTTTACCAATTGTTACAGGAGCTTTTTTATAAGGATACAACTTTGATAAAGCATTGTATGGTCCATTCGGATCTGCAGAAGTCAAAATCTTTGCGCAATAAGCTAACGTAGAATTCTCTCCTATAATGATTTTATCCCTAGCTATTAATACACACCCCGAACGTACTTCCGCATTTTTATCCAAATAAATATTTTTATAACTGCCCACCACATAAAATGGACGAATAGGCACAGGGCAAACTACGCTCTGTGGATGAAAATGCATTCCGCACAAGCTAAAATACCATTTGCGAAATTTACTTAATAGAGTTGCTAGCATAGATTATTGCTTTAAAATTTTATACGCATCAAACTGATGTAAAGATACTTGTTGCTCTATTGGAGGCAATTTCATATAATCTCCATAAGTACGCTTTAGATAAAAATCAAAATCTTTAGGGCTATTGAAATATTCTCCTTCAAAAGGAACAGATACAGTCTGATTAAATATCTGACGAGGATAAATTTGGTGGTAATCTTCCGCAAGTGCTACACAAGCTGTTCGTTCAGAATGTTCATAAGGATATTTCTTTGCCAATTTTAGAACTTTATTTTGAAAAAATCTCCATCCGACCAATTGGCAACATTTCCATGCTACATATATGAATGCATCCGTTATCTTTTTAATAGGGACTTCCGTATACACAGATAAAGAACGCATCTGTCGCCAAAGGCAGACTTTCCTCATGTGAAGACTTTTCTTGGCGGGCATGCCATCTAAAGGAAAAATATCTATCCAAATTCCCAGACCTTTTATGTCTAAAATAGGTAAATTTACCTCACAAACCGTATCAGTGGCAGTCACCTTTGCAAATTCATAAAAATAGTTATTTCCCGGTGAAGGAAACAATAATCCAAAATTCAAAGATTCGTTTAGAGTCTTCTCTTTTTGCCATATCTCTATGAATTTATCATAATCCGGCCTTGGCATACAAATATCAATGTCATCATCCCAAGGAATAAATCCTTGATGCCTCACAGCACCTAATAAAGTGCCATAAGCTAAAAAATAACGAAGTTTATGACGATTACAAATCTTTACGACATGTTTCAGAATATCAACTTCAATATGTTTAATTTCCTCAATCTCTAATTTCTTTCTTTCCATTCGTTCAATGTTTATGAAAATACCCCAATAAGTAAAAACTCCATCGAAAAGTAACTTCCGAAATCAAAAAGAGGCGTGATGAAATTCGCTCTGCTTTTCCAGGATAAGATATTAATTTACGTAGTTCTTCTTGAGTATTGTAATTTTGGGTAAGCTGTTTATAAATAATTGTGTTGTGTCTTAACAAAGATAAAATCAAGAACTTCCAAAGCGTCCGTGATACAGCATATTGCTTGATCGTATCTTTTACAGGACTGTTATACTGCTCATAATACGCTGCCACCCTTTGGGATGCCCCGATACTGGTCAGACTCTTTTCATTTAAAGAGGCCATAGCGGAAGCATCGTTTACCCGATAATGATAAAGAACAACCGAAGTGTATGCCACCTTGGAGATGTGCAACAGATATTTCATAAAGAACTCCCAATCTTCCCCTCGAGCACAACCCAGGAAGAATAACAGTTGATGTTGCACAATGACCTCCCTTTTGAAAAGCATACAACAAATTTGCGGATGAAAAGTCTTGTCCAAAAGAATCTTCTTCGCACAATCTGAAGCATTGTTCACCCAGGTTGTTTTTACGGTTTCTACCGCTGAAGGGGTGGATATCTTTCTCGTGAAATTACAGATAGTAAGTTCCACCTCGTTTGTCATTAACGACAATAAAGCTTCCAAGAAATTAGCCTGTATCGTATCATCGCTGTCTACAAAACAAATATATTCGCCTTCACACACACTCAAGGCTTTGTTACGGGCAGCAGATACGCCGGCATTTGATTGTGAAATGACTTTAAAGCGAGAATCTTTTTGCGCAAATTGTTGTAAAATACTTTCTGTATTGTCTTTACTGCCATCGTTCACACAAATGGCTTCCCAATAAGGATAGGTTTGCTGCAACACGGATGACAGACATTTGGCAAGATAAGGTTCTGCATTGTAGCAGGGGATAATAATAGAGATTAAATAAGACCTCATTTTAACAACATTTATTTAATATTTCATCAAAGCCAACCACTAACTCATGTGAAATATTTTTTATTCCGGAAATCCATTTAATTAGCACAATATTCATAGTAAGCCGATAACGAAACTGAATAAAGCTGAGAAAACATGAACAACATTAATAAATTAAAATTATTCTTAGTAAGACGCAATTGATATAACTTGGGATACATATACGGCAATAACAATAACAACGGATATTTCAACATCTCATAGTACCGATAAAACATTGGACTCGTAGTTCCAAATAAGAATAAACCCAGTAACAGAAATAGAACAAACACATTGGTAAATGAGCGTAATCGAACTATAGAAATATCTTTGATTTTTATTTTATAACCCAACAATGCTTTGATATAAGCTATCACAGCAAAATTATAGGGAAGGAACATAATAAAAAATCCAATTGTTCCACCAATGGAAGCAAATAAATGTTTATCATATTGCAAATATCCTTCAAACGATTCTTTTGAGATAAAACCATAAGCTGCCAAGTAATCTATTAAGTATCGATTAAAAGTAATACCAACTATTAAAAATAGCGGATATGACAATACAAATAACTTACTATTGATTTTAATTCGTGAAAAGGGAAGAAATAACAGTATTGGTAAAATTGTTTTATGCATAAATGCGCCTAAAATTGCAAAGAAAAATCCTTGCAGATATTTTCTTCTACTCAGATAAACAACTGCAATGAAATAAGCGGTAATAGCTATCGGACAACGGCCTCCTACTGCATCCGGCAATATAAATAAAGAATACCAAAAAAGCGTATGAAAATTATTTGTGCGTGTCAACTTTAAAAGATACCCTAACAAAAGAAACATTGTAACAAACACATGCAATCTCCACAACGTATAATCTCCATTTACCCACTTTGCTAAAAATATATATACAAATTCCATGTGAGTGGGATTAAGTGGATTCGTACTTAATCTACTTATTTCATGTTGATAATGAGCATAATCGCCTGTAAAATAAGCGTATGTGCCCAAATATATAAATAGCAGGAAATAGCATTTATATAACAGGCGCGGATAGTATTTCCCCTGATTAACTTTATAAGTTATATATAAGAGAGAAATAAGAATAAATAGATATAATACAATATTACCAATATAAGGAAGCATATTCAGCTATTTTGTTATTTCAGTGAATACAGGCAATTATCATAATCACTCAAATGGTTCCCAATTACCTATTTTCTGCAATCCTTTATATATCAACCTGTCTTTAATATAATTGCATAATGTCGTAACTCCCATTTTAGACTTATTGATTGCGTGTGAATCATCCCAGATATTACTGATAAATACTCCATCTCTCTTTTGATTCACACAATGAGGTTGCAAAGCCATAATCTGCATTCCTCGTTTTCTTAGATAAATCCAATCATCAGCAACATAATCTGCTTTATACTGCAAAAGGTGTTTTGCTGCCGCTGCATTAATCATATAGCTATGAGTATAATAAGCATCATATATCCAAGCAATGGGTAGATTCTTTATCTTTTGAGTTTTGTAATAGACATACCCCCCGGAAAGCAATAAGATTGTAGGTTTTTCCGTTTGCATCAAAATTTTGGCTTGAGGCAAAAGTTCGCTGAAATTGGGTTTTAAGTCAATATCGTCTTCCAAAATAACTCCATAGGGTAAGTCCTCATCCACTATTTTCTTAAAAACTTCTCGATGACTTAACGTACACCCTATTTCATTAGGCTGTACATTACGACCATATCTCTTAAAAGCGGAATGGTTGTCAAATCTAGCTTCCAATTCTTCCGATGTCAATGTTTTGCCATAGACAGCTTCTATAAATTCGCTATCCAAAAGAGAAGTGTAAGGTTGCAACAAGTGTTGCATATATTCTTTTCTTTCCCGGTCTTTTGGTAAATTGATTATATAAGTCTTTATTCTCATCACACATTATTCTTTTAAGGTTGCAATGAAATTATGTACCGAATGCCTCATTTCTATGGGAGGCAGTTCCATATAAGTAGCCCCATAAATGCGAGTCAAACACTCATGATAACCAATAGGGGCATCAAAGAAGTCGTGTTCAAACTCAATTTTCACAGACTGTTCAAAATAACTTTTATGCATCATTTGCTTATCCAAACTGTATCCCATAAAGTCAGAAGACGCTAGAGAATACTTTCGTGCAATCTTATCTATCTGTTTCGGATAATGGAAAGCTCCAAGACATTCCCCCAATTTACCTATACACCGAAATAATTTTGCAAGTTCCTTATGTGTTAAGTTCAGTTCCGGATGAATATTGATAGTTGCTGTTTTCAGAATAAACATATACTTTAACAGAAATCGCTCTAATTTACAGGGCACTCCATCCAACGGAAATACATCTACATAGACTCCATAATCTTTGATGGGGCGAAATCCAATTTCTTCCAAGGTAGTATCCGTATCCACAACTTTAGCAAATTCGTAATAATAGTCTTTCCGATTCCTGGTAGAGAATACTTGATATTTCCCCTTACTGTCATGCTGAATTTGAAGAAATTTTTCATAATCCTCCCGAGGCATCCAAATATCAATATCATCATCCCAAGGAATAAATCCTTTGTGTCTTACCGCACCTAAAAGTGTACCATAAGCTAAATAGTAGCGCAGCCCATATTCCTCACAAACGTTACGTATATGCTTCAATATTTCCAGTTCTATATTTTTCAGCTCTTTATCTTCCAATTCTTTGCGTTTCATCCTATTTTTACTTTTATGAAAAGAATACTTTCCCAATTTTATCCTTCAGCACTTTACTCCCCTGCGCTTTGTATATATTCCAGTTGGGATCTGGTTGTATATAGTTCCCGTAAAAGCTTCTCAGATGTTCGTCGTAATTGGAAGGTATTTTCACACGAATATCTAAAAAATCATAGTCACAAAAACCTTTATAGGGGAATATATCCTGCATCGTCCAATAACCGCCTATCTCATCTATAAATTCGCGGGACATTCTTTCGGGATCTGTTATGAATTCATAACAATACATTGTATTTTTATCTTCCGCTATATGAAAATAAAAGATATCAATCGAAATACCTTGAGATACATACGTCTCTTCAAAAGCTTCTTTGCCATCATCCACCATAATATAGCGTGTCCTTTTGAACCCATGTTTTTTCAGAATTTTCTCCAATTGATCCGGGCGGTTTTTCAGGAACATTCCCACATCAATATCATCATCATGCGCAATAAATCCCTTTTCCCGAATGGCTCCAATCAAAGTTCCGAATTCAAGCCAGTACATACAACGGGTTTTATCCAATGCTGTGCAAAAACGAGCCAGTACATCACGGCCATTTTTATGGAAACTTTTTTTCTTGTATTGAGATACTCGAGATTTATATTTTCTATAAGTATCCAGAAACAAATAGCGTAGCACTTTATTATTGTGGAATTTATCGGCTAAACGATAAATAAAACTAAATTCTATCATCAAATTAAATTATTAATAATATTATGGAATTCTAAAAAAAGCATCACTAATACAAAAGATGATAAGATATATTTATTTAAAAGTCTTACAAATAAATCTACTATATCTCTATGTTTATCACTGAATTTTCGGGCAAATAGTCTGTTCGACTCTAGAACCATCTCCTTGTCTGCCATCTCAAAATCACTTGGATTGATAGACCGTTTATTGTACATTTAATCTTGGTGATTTATCAATTGTATACAAGATTACACTTGTTTTTTTCTTGATATATAAACTATCTCTCTAAAAGGATAATTGTATATTAAAGTTTGCAAAAAAAAAATGTCGGATCAAAAAGTACAACGATGCATCTTTAGATACGATACTTCATAAGGTGAAATATACTTTATGAATCCTTGGGTAAATTTCTCTTTGATAAATTAATAAGTCGATCGTAATCATGTTGTAACATATGAATATCTACATCATCACCCATGGAACAAAACCACTATGCCAAACAGTTCCTAATCTATATGTTTTTGCCATTTTTATAAATTAAAACTAAATTGTGTAATACATTTAATTTTAATAAATAAGCACTACCTATATATATAAGACATCCTAGTATGGGAGATATTATCACAACATACCATATGTTATTAAAACAAAAATAATTGACACTATAAATTATTCCTCCCATCAGTAAAGCAAGAAAAAAACAAGGTGAAATATCTTTTAATTGTATCCATAAACTTAATCCCATTAATGATTTTGTGTAATATGTATTCAGATATGTTGCTATTAGAGAGTAAAGAACTCTACCACAACACATACCTACAATTCCAAAAGGTATAGAGATAAATAATATTGATGTAGCTATTGTTTTCTTTATTATTTCTAATTTTAAAGACAGATCAGATCTTCCTTTGACCCATAATAAATTAAGATTTATAGCACTTAAGTGATCGAACATCCAATCAAAACATAGTATTTGTAATAGAATGATTATTCCAGACCATTTGTCTGTTAAAAGTATTTTTATTAATGGTTCAGCTAACACCGACAACCCAATCATCAATGGAAATATGATAAAAGATGATAATTGAATATATTTACGATAAGCAATCAACAAACGTTCATCATCATCTTGAATGCTACTTAACATTGGGAACGTTACGCGAGATATTACTGCGTTTAAATTTGATGAAGGAAAACATGCAAACTGTTCTGCACGTGTATAATACCCTAGATCCACAGCCGAAAATTTGCGACCAATTACAATTGCATATAGATTATAATAAACTGTATGTATCAAATTTGATAAAAATAGTTTTGATCCAAATGAATACAAATTATTAAAAGATTTCAATGAAAAACGATTTAAAGGCTTCCATTTCAAAAAAGAGTAAAATAAAATCGTTAATAACAATGCATTTATTAAAGACTGGCATACTAAAGACCAAACGCCGTATCCTTTATAAGCCATTATTAGACCAATAATTCCTGATATCAGTGCTGATGATAAAGAGATCTTAGACTGTATCTTAAAATTTATTTGAATCGTTAGCTTTGCTTTATGAACTATTGATAGAGACGATATAATTAAATTTAAACCTATAACACGAATTATAGTAGTTAGTGTTGGTAAATGATAAAAATCAGCAATTAACGGAGCGAAAATAAATAATAATAAATAGAATACAACTGCAGTAACTATATTAAAATAAAATACTGTAGAAAAATCTGTTTCTGTCCTATTTCTACGTTGAATTAATGCATTTGTAAAACCACCGTCAATAAAGGCTTGCGAAATTTGGAGAAATATAGTAAGCATACCTACCATACCATAGTCAGAAGGTAATAATAAACGTGCCATAACTATATTGATAGTGAACTGTACTGCTTGTAGTGAAAAGCGCTCCACAGCACTCCACAGTATTCCGCTAATAGCTTTATTTTTAAAAGAAGATGTCTGATTCATTCAGTGTCAATTGAAAAATATTTTTTCACAACAGGGGGAACATCTACGACTAAAACCCCAAAAAAGAACATCTTTTGTAATAACAGAACCAGCTGCAACAATACTCATATTTCTAATCTTTATGTCTGGAAGTATAGATATGAGCGCAATGGAATACGGCTTTTATAAGAAAAATGCATCCCCATCATTTTGAAATAGCTTTTTCTAATAAAAAAAGTAAACCTATTATTAATCTTTTCATATTAATAAAACACTCAATAATTCACTGGAATATGGATATTATTGGATTTGAGTCCTATTTGTAATATTTCAAAAAAGTGTTCAATATCTTTTTCATCAATATTGCCCAAAGCACACAACCTAAATGTATTTGTTGTCGATATCTTACCCGGATAAATAGTGAATCCATGCTCATAACAATAATCATGAACTTTCTCAAAATCCCAGTTAGGATCGTTTGGATAGAGAACAGAAACAACCAATCCCGATTGCCATTCCCGCTTGATCACGTCTCTGAATCCCAAAGAGTCCAATCCGGCATGTATTGCATCAAATACCCGGCGGTGACGGGCAAATTTGGCTTCTTCTCCCTCTTCAAAATATTCTTTCAATGCCTGTTGGGTTGCGTAAACGGTCTGGACAGGAGGTGTAAAATGCATTTCTCCTGTTTTCTCGAAGTAGTTGTACTGCAAATACAAATTACAATAATAAGAACGTTTGGGGTATTCTTTGGATTTTTTTATCAGTTCCGTATTTCCGATAATAAATGACAGTCCTGTCATTGACATTAAACCTTTTTGGGCGGAGGCCATACAGAAATCGATGTTGTCCTGCTCTATATCCAATGGGATCATTCCTAGTGACGAAGTCGTGTCTACGACAAATATAGAGCCATATTCATGCGCCAATGCCCCTATTGCACGGATAGGATTTAAAAGGCCGGTCCCGGTTTCATGATGGGTGGTGTAGACCATTGCTATATCGGGATTTTCTTTTAATGTTTCTTCTACTCTGTTCAAGTCAGGTAACTCGTAGACTGAAGAAGACAAATCGATATGGGGAAGACCATAGTATTCACAAACTTCTACGGCACGGGAGCTATATGCACCATTGTTAATTACCAGCACTTTTTTATCTGCCGGTAAAAGAGAGTTCAGGCAGATGTCTATATTGATTGTACCGGAACCACAGAACAAAACAGAGGTATATTTATCTGAATCACCATGAACAACCTTTACCAGATCCTTCCGCATTTGTTTTAATATATCGGCAAATTCCTTTTCACGCGGACAGATATCCGGAACTACCTGTGCCAGTTTTACCGTATCGGTTGTCGTTGCAGGACCGGGGTTTAATAATATCTTTCTCTCTATTTCCATTGTTATTTCTTATTTAGGAAGTTCATGAAATCATTCTTATTCTCTTGTGGAGTAGTTGTTGGCCGTCCCAGATTCTCCCTTGATTCTATTTTTACTTTTATTTCAAGTAATACCGGGCCGTCTGTTTTCTGTAGGATAGCCATCGCTTCCCGGATTTCTTCACGGCTGGTTGCTACTATGGCTTTTTTGTAACTACAGGCCTTGGCTATCAATGGTATATCCAGCTGGAAACCTAAAGTTGGCTGACCTCCGACGGATTCATGTGAGCCGTTATTGAACAGAATGTGTTTGTAGTTTTTCAAGGACAGATTTCCGATATTGCTGATAGCGCCCATATGCATGATGAATGCACCGTCCCCGTCTAGGCAGAAAACGTTCCTGTCTCTGTTTTCTATAGCTATTCCTAAAGCTATAGAAGAACTGTGGCCCATCGAGCCTACAGTCAGAAAATCTTTCTCATGACCTTGTGATTTGCTTTCGCGATATTCAAACAGTTCACGGGATAATTTTCCGGTAGTCGACACTACGATATCGTTATCCTGTAAACTGTCTACCACCAATTTCAGAGCCTCTTCCCGTGAAACTGTAAAGTTATTGGAGGGTACGGTTTTTAGTTTATATTTTCCAAAAGTATCCTTTCGTATAACTATGGCGTGAGGGATATTCCGGGAGCGGGCAGACTTTATGATATCATTGATTTGAACGAGAGCTTTGTCTTCATCCGCATCGAGTATGATATACGGTACCTGCATCGCATCCAGTAAGGCTAACGTCACTTCCCCCTGTTTGACGTGCTGCGGTTCATCTTTTACACCGGGTTCACCACGCCAGCCGATCATTAAGAGAATGGGAAGACTGTAAACCTTCTCATCTGCAAGGGATAGCAATGGGTTTACGGTATTGCCCAATCCGGAGTTTTGCATATAGACAAGGGGAAGTTTTCCCGATGCCATATGGTAACCGGCTGCAATCCCTAAAGCAGCTCCTTCGTTTGCTGCAATAATGTTCTTTTCCACGGGAGTATTGTCTGTGATATAGGCACAGATATTTTTTAATAAAGAATCCGGGACTCCCGTAAAGAAATCAACTCCGTTTGACAGGAATGTTGAATAGATTTTATCGACACTGACCATGTTTTGTTTTATTTTGTACCGGGTATTAATTCCAATATTTCTTTGATTGGCATGCAATAGGTGCGGACTTCTTCGGCACGCTCATTTTCCAGGATTGTTTTTGCCACATTCATCATCGCCGGATAAGCGGCACGCAGTAAATGATTCGCATAGATTATGATATTGGCACCCCAGGATTGGAGTTCCGATTCATATACGTGATCATAGGTTGTTGGGACAACAACTATCGGAGTATGGGTGTATGTCTTACGGAATATCCGGCAAAATTCTTTGATATCTTCTCCGGATTTGTCTTTACTATGGATCATAATGCCGTCAGCACCGGCCTGTACATAGGCATAAGCCCTTTCCAGCGCATCACCGACCGGTTTTCCGGCAATCAGGCTTTCTATACGGGCTATTATCATAAAATCATCCGTTACCCGAGCTTCTTTGCCGGCTTTGATTTTGTTACAGAAGTTTTCTATTGTATCCTGCGTTTGGATGGCATCCGTTCCGAAAAGAGAATTTTTCTTCAGACCGACTTTATCCTCTATTATTACAGCCGATATGCCATGGCGTTCCAATGTCCTTACCGTAAATACGAAATGTTCTATTTTACCACCTGTATCTCCGTCAAAGATGATCGGTTTGGTTGTACACTCCAGGATATTATTCAAATCCTGAAGACGGGTCGTTAAATCTACGGCTTCGATATCCGGTTTACCTTTGCTGGTAGAGTCGGTAAGGCTACTGGACCACATCCCGTCGAATACTTCGCGTTTGTCCCCTTTCTGGACTTCGATATTTTCGATTATCAGGCCACAAAGACCGTCATGGGCTTCCAGAATACGAACGATAGGTTTTGCGTCTATCAAGCGGCGCAGTGATTTTAAACGTATGTCAGGAGTTGTTCCTATGGATTTGATTTCTTTATCCAGAGAGGATGAATTGATCCCTTTTGTATAAGGAATCTCTATTACTTTACCCCCTTGTTCATTCATTATTTCGTATACTTGCTCCCTGATTTCCTTTAATGGCCCATCTTGCCAGTCATCTCCGTGAATAATAAAATCCGGTTTATATTTTTTCAGATTATCCACATAACTCCATTCTTCTTGCGGAACAACGATGGATACTCCTTTTATATTTTCGACAATCTCTTTCCGTTGTTCGTAAGTCAGATAAGGTAGGCGTTTATGATATGCGATAGCTTTATCCGTCAGTAAACCAATCATCACATTTCCATACTTAGTTGCTTCGTGGATGATGTGGATAAGACCGGGATGCATGATATCAGCGGTCATTCCTATGTAAACAGTTTTGTCCATAATTCGTTGTTTATATTTATATACAATATTGAGCCATATGTTTTTCTGCGTAGTCCAGATCCTGTTCGTCGTCAATCTCGTACCATTTCAGGTTTTCTACTTTTAATACGTGAACCGGAAGTACTGATTGGGACATATGTAGTAGTTCGTATTCATATCCTAACTTGGGTTTCTCTTCAACAATTTGCTGATAGTCTATGCACATTTGCTGATAGAAGGAATTTGATATTTTGTGTATACCAACCAGTTCTCCTTTGATATCCAGTTCTTCTTTTTTCACGGAGCAATTTGTCAATACATGGTTCGTATCATATTCTACGAAATATTGATCCTGAAATTTCGTCAGTGAGGAAATCAGCATTACATCCGGCTGTTTACATGCTAAAAGAGAAAGGATAGCCTTCTTTTCAAAAATCAGGTCTGATTCCAACAGAAGAAAATCATCCTGACCAATAGCCTGACGGCTATTGTAGAGCGTATACATGCTGTTTGTTTCCGCATAGCGGGGACTATAGCAGCATTCTATCTGAGGGTATTTAGCTTTTAATGCTTCATACACTTCTTTTTTATATCCGGTCCCGATTACAATACGTTTTATACCGCAAGAAACCAAGGTCTCTATTGAACGGATTATCATGGGGCAACCTTGTACTTCAACAAAGCCTTTAGGTACTAATTCTGTATAATGACCAAAGCGGGTTCCCATACCGGCAGCCATTATCATTGCTGTTTTAATCATTGGAGGTAAAGTTTTGTACGATTGTTAATGTATTTAATTGCTTCCTGAAATAGGAATAAATCAATATGACTGTTACAATCGAGATCAATCCAGAACCGAAAGCTGTATATATCAGCATTGTGGTCCATGATGCTTCGATTGATGTGAAATTCTTTATAAGGAATACGACTGTCGTTCCGAGATATCCGAAAGAATCTGCCAGATAAAGTATAAATACAGCAGTGCTGACAACTTTCAAAGAGGCTATCAGTCGTTCTATCAGATAAGTGAAAGGGATATATCCCATATACATGCCAAGACCGGAAGAGACCATCCACCAGATGGCAGAGATGTTGCCATTAATGTACAACAGGGTTGAAATTATCATCAATGTACTGCCGATGATAGCTATAATATAGATGATGTTTAAGGCCAACCGATTGTTTCGGATGAAAACAATTAAAAACATCAATATAAGGACAAAAAAGGCGATTGGTATTTCCGTCTGTGTAAACACAAATACGCCGCTGATGTTCAATTCTTTCCAAATATTTGCGGCAAAAGAATCTCGTAATTCACGGAAAACCGTAAGGGAGCCGTAAAATAATATCAACATGCAAATGCCCAAGAAGAATTGATGTAGAAACTTCTTTCGTTCTGCTTTATTCATTGGAGAACGTTTCGTCCGGGCTACTATATCCTGTCTATTTGGTGCCGGTACCTGATTTAGCATATAGGTACATATGAGCATGAGAGGGAAACACACTGCTCCTGTAATGACAGGCATCCTATATTCCGAGACATGGAATGTTTCCATGATGAAGCATCCTAATGTTTTAACCAGGCCAGAGGATATAATAAGAGCAACACTTAGTCCTACATTCAGAACCTCGCTAACCCGCCTTCCCTCTATATAGCTAATCAATATTCCCCATATCATTCCTAAAGGTAAGCCGGATAGAAAAATAGCAACAATTTTCAAGGGAACAGGAAATGAGGCGAACCCTAGCAATGCGAGTTCAGAAATGCTCATCAAACCTATTATGTAGTAGCTACGCTGATTTGGCTTCATTGAGGATAATAGCCTGATTCCAATAAATTTAGACAGGGCATATCCTATAACTTCCGATAAAACATACAATATTTTTACATCAAAACCACCAAAGGTCTCTCCTTCATATATAGCTGCCGTAAAAGGTTTCCGAAAAGCATATGCACAAGTGTAAGTCAGAAAAATGAAGACGCTGGCATAAACGGCCAATACATATAACGGTGCTTTTTCTAAGCGTTGTTTGATCATGATATGGTTTTCCTTTACTGTTTGTCTCTAATTCTATCAAACCAGATATTTAGGCTTATCCAGGCAACTATATCAGACAAGAGTAAAATATTGTTATCCATAACATATATCAGTATGATATTAAGACTGCTAAAAAACAGTGCTATAGCTAAAATGTAAATCATTGCCTTACGAGAACTGAAACCCATATCCAAAAATTTATGATGTATATGGTTTCTATCTGCGTTAAATAAGCTTTTATGATTCCGGGCACGTACCAATATGACCCGGATTACATCAAACATCGGTACGATCAATGTAGAGAAAGCAACAACTATAGCACCTTCTGAGTATGGTGCTCTTTCGGGATTATTATTGGCATAGGCAATGGCCAAGAAAGCCAGTATGTAACCTAATGTCAGGCTACCGGTATCTCCCATAAATATCTTTTTGCAACGATTTACTTTGCCAAATACATTATAATAGAAGAAGGGGAGTAATACCCCCAATGTCGAAAAAGCGAGCATAGCATAAATCCATTGATCGTAATAGATGTACAGGCTTCCGAGAGTTAAAAGCGATATGCTGCTTAACCCGGACGCCAACCCATCGATGCCATCTATCAGATTGATTGCATTGACAATGAATACTGTTAGTAAAATGGTAAAGGGGATTCCCAGCCAGGGGGTGAGTTCATCAATTCCGAAAAGACCATACAGATTATTGATCCATAGACCGGACAGAGGGATAAGAGAGGCTGCAATAATCTGTATAACGAATTTGCTTCGGTAACGCAATCCGACTAAGTCGTCTTTTATTCCTGATAAATACAATAACGTTAAACCACAGATTAGAAAATAAAATTCGGGAATTATAAAATGAAGCCTGTTTGCAGGGATTTCATAGCCGATTAGATACCTTAATCCGGTGGTGAAAGCTAATGAAAAGAGGATGGTGGGGACAAAAGATATGCCACCCAGGCGAGGTATTATTCCACTATGGACTTTTCGTTCATCGGGGATGTCGAATAGCCTTTTTCGGAAAGCTACTACGAGAATCCTCGGAATAATAAGCGCTGAGAGAATTATTGATATAAGTAAGGATAAAATTATAAGTAGGTAAGCCATTACATTAATACTAGTTATTGACATGACAAAGTTCGTCAGTCACATATGTGAGCTAACGAAAAATGACTAGAAAAAACGATCGTTTTTTCTAGTCATCATTCTGTGCTTTTTAACATTGTGTTAATAAATATTTAGTGCTTTGAAAATCAAAATTTAAAAAATATATATGTCTTGTGGATATAAAAATTATTCATACCTTTGCGCAGACTAAAATAAACGATCGATTATTTTAGTCATTCGTTTTTATTGTAATATATTGATAGCTATTTGTTTATATAGTATTTACCGATTTGTTTTATGACTGATTTTGTTTGAATCTTTTGTCTTGTGTAATGATATAAAAAATACAATAACTATGTAAAAGTAAAGAATGCAGGAATGGGCTTTCATAAGGTTTTATACCTGATAAGTAGCTGGGAAACAGGACGTGTTGAAAAATTGAGGTAAATTAAAACCAATAAGGGAAAATAGTTGTTTCGTTTGGCTGTGCGGACAGATATATTATGCTTATATTTATCCCCTGTTTGTGAAATCTATTTACTTAATAAGGCTAAGATATGTCACGGGAGAAAATATTGATAAGAACATCATGGATAAGCACGATTGGTAACGCTGTACTTTCCGTATCGAAAATTATTGTAGGTTTATTGGCTGGCAGTTTAGCCGTATTGGGGGACGGCATCGACTCGGCGACAGATGTAATTATTTCTGTTGTGATGATTTTTACGGCGCGTATTATGAGTCGGCCACCATCTAAAAAGTATGTGTTCGGTTATGAGAAAGCGGAGAGTATTGCGACGAAGATTCTGTCGCTCGTGATATTTTATGCCGGTGTGCAGATGCTGTTGTCGTCTGTTGAAAGTATTTTTTCGGACGAGGCAAAAGAGATACCGTCTGCTATTGCTATATATGTTACTGTTTTTTCTATTGCCGGCAAACTTCTGCTGGCGTTATATCAGTATAAGCAAGGAAAGAAAATCAATAGTTCCATGCTGACGGCAAATGCTATCAATATGCGTAATGATGTTGTTATTTCATCCGGGGTTTTATTGGGGTTGATATTTACTTTTATATTTAAACTGCCGATACTCGATTCAATTACTGGGTTGATAATAAGTCTCTTCATTATTAAATCATCTGTCAGCATCTTTATGGATTCGAATGTCGAACTGATGGATGGCGTGAAAGATGTCAATGTATATAATAAGATATTTGAAGCTGTAGAGAAGGTGCCTGGTGCAGGTAATCCACACCGGGTTAGGTCGAGGATGATAGGAAACCTGTATAATATTACCCTCGACATAGAAGTGGATCCACAGATGACACTTATGCAAGCCCATGAAATTGCCGATGCCGTAGAGAAAAGTATTGAAAACTCGATAGATAATGTATATGATATTCTAGTACATGTGGAACCTGCCGGAAAATGTCAGACGGATGAGAAGTTTGGTATCGACAAGGGGATGGTAGAATAATGATTTGATTATTATTAACACTAAATGTTTTGCCATATTTAAACGAACGTTTAAGTTTGCTTAAACAAACGTTTAAACAGATATGGTGAAAAAGAATTCAAAATCAGATGCAAGTGAACGGATATTGCATACTGCCCGTAAATTGTTTATAAAAAATGGTTATACAGGGACCAGCATCCGTGATATAGCAAAAGCTTCCGGGACCAATATTGCCTATGTGAATTATTATTTTGAATCGAAGTACAATCTTTTCGAAATAATATTTGATGAAGCATTCGATATTCTCATCAACCGCGTTTTTGCAACGCTTAATTCAGATATGCCATTTTTTGAGATGGTAGAATCATGGATAAGTACGTATTATGAAATATTGCCCGAATATCCTCAGATACCTATTTTTATCTTGAATGAGGTGAATCAAAATCCTGATGCACTCATAAAAAGGGTACTGAAACGTAATCCACAGGCAATATTTACACGCTTATCCCAAAGAGTTGAAGAAGAGGTGAAGAAAGGAACGATTAAGGATATTCCTGTTATCGATTTGGGGTTGAATGTATTGTCCCTCTGTGTCTTTCCTTTTATGTTCAGGGGATTGGCTGTCAAGGTTGCGAAAAAGTCAGTCACAGAATATAACAATGTGCTGGCGGAACACAAGAAATATGTAATTGAATTGATCTTAAATGGGTTGAAACCGTAACTTTAATCCATGACCTAAATATCAGGGTAAACCACTAATTTCTATACCCTCGCTTTATTAGTTGTTTAGATTTTATTTTAACCATTTGTTATGAAACCAGATAACGTATGTAGGATAGGGATCGATGTCGGTTCCACTACGCTGAAAGTTATTGTATTGAATTGCCTGAATGAAATAATTTACAAAGTTTACAGACGTCATAAGGCTGATTTTAATACCTTGTTTGTTGAAGAACTGAATAATATTATATCTCGGTTTCCGGATTCCCGCTTTACGATCGCGATTACAGGATCGGCTGGAATGGGAATATCGGAACGTACAGGAATACCGTTTGTCCAGGAAGTTGTTGCCTCTATTGAGGTGATAAAGAAAGAGTTTCCTGAAACGCACACGATGATAGACTTGGGTGGGGAAGATGCCAAGATGGTATTTTTTGAAGACGGGAAACAGCCGGACATACGGATGAACGGAAGCTGTGCCGGTGGAACGGGTGCTTTCATCGACCAGATGGCCGACCTGATGAATATATCTGTTTCGGAGCTTGGAAGTCAGGCGCTGAGATACGAAAAGCTATATCCGGTGGCATCACGTTGCGGGGTATTTGCGAAGACGGATGTGCAGAATCTTATTTCACGTAATATACCTATACCTGATATCTCCATGTCGATTTTGCGGACAGTTGCCATACAAAGCATAACTACCCTTGCCCGGGGATGCGACATCCAGCCGAAGATACTTTGCATAGGCGGTCCGTTAACGTTTATTCCGGCACTCAGAGATTCCTTTATCGAGTTACTGAATCTGATTCCTTCAGACTTGATCATTCCGGCAAACAGTGAATATTTCCCGGCTTGGGGAACGGCACTTTATAACCGGGAAGGGGAGGTTACAGAAGATTTGCCTTTGCTTATACATAAGTTGGAAATCAAAGAGAGTAAACGGAAGGACGTATTGCCCGCTTTATTCCGGAGCGAAGAGGAGTATCGATTATGGAAAAGTAACCGGAAAATAAAGCCGTTAAAACGTGCTGAATTGGGTTCAAAGAAAAATATCGAATGTTTTCTGGGGATTGATTCCGGCTCGACAACCACCAAGATTCTGATTATGGACGCGGATGGCGATATCGTTTATACATTCTATGGTACGAACCAGGGTAATTCTTTGAAGAAAGTAATTGAAGGATTGAGCCGCTTTTATGAGGAGGCCCGGGAGAAGGGGGTGACTTTCCGTTTCCTTTCGTCGGCTGCAACGGGGTATGGAGAGGACCTGATTAAGTCTGCTTTGAACCTGGATTATGGTATTGTGGAAACGATGGCCCATTTATCGGGCGCACAATATGTGGACCCGGAAGTCTCTTTTGTGCTGGATATCGGCGGACAGGATATGAAATCCATATTCATACGAAACGGCGTTATTTCGAATATCGAGTTGAACGAAGCCTGTTCGTCCGGTTGCGGTTCTTTCCTGCAAAATTTTGCGGCAACGATGAATATGGGACTTCCTGAATTTACAAGGGCGGCTTGCCTTGCCAGGTATCCCAGTGATCTGGGCTCCCGTTGTACGGTGTTCATGAATTCGAAGGTTAAACAGTCGTTGCGTGAAAATGCAGCATTGGGAGATATTGCGGCCGGGTTGGCTTATTCGGTTATTAAGAACTGTTTGTTTAAAGTGCTGAAGATTGCTAATCTGAATCTTCTGGGAGAACATATTGTTGTGCAGGGTGGTACGTTTCGTAACGATGCCGTTTACCGTGCGCTTGAATTGTTGTCGGGCAAGTCTGTCAGTTCCACTGATTATCCGGAACTGATGGGAGCGTTAGGGGCTACGTTGTATGCTCAAAAGATGTGGCAGGCAGATGAAAAAACGACTTTGTTTTCCGGAAAAGAGGTATTGCCGGATGTAGCTGCCGTGGATACGAAAGAACTTCAGTGTAAGGGATGTACGAACAAATGTTCGATCCTACGTTTCAGATTTGACAACGGGAACATCTGCTATGCAGGAAATAAATGTGAGAAAGTGTTCTATAGCAAGAATACACCGGCGGAAAAAGGTTATAATGCGTTTGATATAAAGAACGAAATCCTGTTTGACCGCGGCAATAGTGAGAAAAAATCGGCATGCCGGATGAGAATCGGTATTCCGCGGGTTTTGAATATGTTTGAGAACTATCCTTTTTGGCATACTTTATTTACAGCGTGCAATATAGAGGTGGTTCTTTCTCCCGAATCCACTACGGCACTCTATCAAAAAGGAGTAGGAAGTGTCATGTCCGATAATATTTGCTTCCCAGCCAAATTGGTACACGGGCATATGCTGGCGTTGGCGGAACAGAAGGTCGACCGTATTTTTTATCCGATGGTTATTAAGGAGGAAAAGGAATTCGATTCATCTGTCAACTCATTCAACTGTCCGGTCGTAAGTGGTTATCCGGACGTTATCCGGAGCTCTATGGAACCGGAGGATAAATTCGGCATTCCGTTTGATAAGCCTGTCATTACATTTTGTAATAACAAAGCATTGGAGAAAGCCTGTCTGGCATACCTTTCTTCGTTGGGAGTATCTGAGCCTGTCTTCAGGCAAGCCTATCATAAGGCGTTGAAGGAACGTGAAGAAGCAAAAGAGCTTTTGCGGGATAAGCAGAAAAGTCTGTTCGAACAGGCCGTGGCTGAGAATAAGCTGGTCTTTGTGGTAGTGGGCAGACCTTATCATGCCGACCCTCTGATCCATCAGAAAGTGGGGCAAATCCTTTCGGACATGGGTGTCTATGTCTTTACCGACGATATTTTCCGTCATAAGGAGAGCAAGGGATTCGGTAAATTGAATATCGTATCCCAGTGGTCATATCCCAACCGGGTTGTGCAGGCTGCAATGGAAGTGGCGAAGCTCCCCCAGAATGTGCAATTGGTGCAACTCAACTCTTTCGGGTGCGGCCCTGATTCATTCTTTATGGATGAAACCGGGGAGATTATGAAACAGGCCGGTAAGAATCATACGATATTACGTATCGACGAGATAGCCAGTCCGGGAGCAGTCCGGTTGCGTATGCGTTCGCTTATCGAATCATTGAAAGTGATCATACAGGAACCTGTTGCAGGTATGAAGACATTTCAGGGGTATGAGGCCTCTTACAGGAAGGAAGACAGGAAAAAGACAATCCTTGCTCCCTGGTTTGCCGATTTTATTTCGCCTTTTATACCGGCTCTCGGAGAGTTGGCGGGATATAAAATTGTCAATCTGCCTAAAACAAACAATGTTTCAGCCGAAGCAGGATTGATTTACGGGCATAATGAAGTCTGTTATCCGTCCACATTGATTCTGGGGGATATTATCACTGCGTTGCAATCGGGTAACTATGACCTGGATAATATCGTTGTCGCTATTACACAGACCGGAGGGCAATGCAGGGCGACAAATTATCTGGCACAGATCAAATCAGGATTGCAAAGTGCAGGATTTTCCCATATACCGGTCCTGGTCTTTGCTGCCGGAGAGGTTTTCCAGAATGAGCAGAAGGCGTTCAGGCTGCCTGTCCTTAAATTAATGGATATACTTGTTTATATGCTTCTCTATGCAGATGCGTTACAGCAAATGTATAGTTCTACCATTATCCGGGAAAAGAAGAAAGGAGAGACGCAGCATCTGTTTGATTTTTATATCGACAGGGGAGTGGAGGCAGTCAGGATGAACGATCATAAGACGCTGCTTTCTTTATTGGAACAGGCTGTGGCCGACTTTAACGGTATTTCGATCGATGACCGCGAGTTTACAAAGATCGGACTGATCGGGGAGATTTATGTGAAATATAATAATTACGGACAGGCTTATATCACAGAATGGCTCCGTTCAAGGGGTATGGAAGTGGTAACACCTCCGATCATTGACTTTGTCATGCAATATTTCGTAAATTCCGAAGCTAATATAAAGAATGGTTTGAGTAAGGATAATCTTTTTACACATTGCTTGAATCCTATCTTCTGGAAATATATAAACGATAAGATGAACAGGGTGGAGAAGATCGTAAAAAGTTACCGTTTCCATGTGTCGTCGAAGTCTATATTTGTGAAAGCGAAATATGCATCGGAAATACTCGATCTATCCAACCAGTTCGGTGAAGGCTGGCTGATTGCCGGAGAGGTAGCCGGTTATGCACGGCAGGGGATAAAAAGGATCGTTTGTATTCAGCCGTTCGGTTGCATTGCCAATCATATTGTGGCAAAGGGCATTGAAAAGCGGCTAAAGAAATTCTATCCGGAGATGAATCTGTTGTACCTGGACGTTGACGGAGGAATGGCGGAAGTGAATCTGCAAAACAGGCTTCATTTCCTGATTGATACTTAATAGTGTAGCAGGATTAATCTATATATTTAAATATGAAAAAGGAAATCTTATATCAAAAAATAGCAAGGACTATTGCCTGGCAGATAAAAAACGGAGTATGGAAAGTAGGGGAGAAACTGCCTTCCTTACGTACTATCAGCAATGAGAATGGGGTAAGTTTAAATACTGCCATCCAGGCATACTATGAATTGGAAAAGGATGGATTTATTGCCTCACGTCCGAAATCGGGATATGTAGTGAATTATAAACCACAGCGTTTATCAGCTCCGGCGACTACACAGCCTTCGATTAAATTTCCGGGAAAAGAAGACGAAGGTTTGATCGATGAAGTATATCATTCCATAGAAGATACGTCGATCACCCGTTTTTCGTTGGGAATACCGGAAGATGTGCTGCTACCTATTGCCCGGAAAGGGGATACGATAGCTGTCGAGAGTCCTGTTTATTTCGGGATATTGCAATTGGCGAACAGCCTGGGACTTCGTGTGCTGGAATTACCGACAAATCCTGTTACAGGTATCGATCCTGATGCTTTGCGAAAGGTATTGCCACAAATAAATCTATGCCTGCTTATCAGTAATTTCAGTAACCCTTTGGGAAGCTGTATGCTCGATGAACATAAAAAGGCGATTGTGAATATGTTGGCTGAGCGTGATATTCCTTTGATTGAATGGTGATGTGTTCTTTGGTAATTCACGTCCCAGGCCATGTAAGGCATTCGATGAAAGAGGGCTTGTGTTATGGTGTGGCTCCGTGTCGAAGACATTAGCTCCCGGTTACCGGGTAGGCTGGATTGCCCCCGGTAAATTTAAGGATGCTATTATTCGCCAAAAACATATTCATTTAATATCCACCCCAACCCTGAATCAGGAGGTTGTCGCCAGATTCATGGAAAATGACAGATACGAAAATCATTTACGTAAACTACGCCATGAGTTACATGCCAACAGTCTTCATTTTGCACAGTCTATCATAGATTATTTTCCCGAGGATACAAAAATTATAACTCCACAGGGAGGGTTTATGCTTTGGGTTGAATTGGATAAAAGGATCGATACGACAACACTCTATTATAAGGCTATGCAGCAAAAAATAAGTATTGCTCCCGGACGCATGTTCACTTTGCAGGATCAGTATAAAAACTGTATGCGTTTGAGTTACGGTCAGCGATGGAGTCCTTTTATCGAAGAACGCTTGATGCTGCTAGGGAATATTATCAGGAAATCATTCTGATTGGCTGATATATTCCTTTATAACCTCTCCAAGAATTTTAAGTCCTTTTTCTATTCTATCTTCCGGCATGTTGGAATAGTTTATTCTGAATGTATTTTCCTTGTTTTCCGTAGGGAAGAAGGAACCGCCCGGAACGAAAGCTATTTTCTTCTCAAGTGACTTCTCTAAGATTTCGCGTGCTGAGATTTCTTCGGGAAGCTCTATCCAGGTAAATAATCCGCCTTCAGGATGAGTGAATTTTATGGTTTCAGGAAAGTAACGCCTGATACATTCAATGGCGATATCCCTGCGTTTTTTGTATACTTCAACTATTTTTCCGATATGCTTGTCAATATCATAATGTTTCAGATATTCGGCAATAGTCATTTGGGCAATGGTGTTACATTGTAAATCCGTGCCTTGTTTAACCAGTACATATTTACGGATAATGTCTTTATCTCCTGCAATCCAACCGATTCGGAAACCGGGACAGAATATTTTAGAGAAGCTGCCCGTACACAAAATATTCCCGGCTGTATCAAACGATTTTATAGAGGGTAGCGATTCTCCTTCAAATCTTAATTCTCCATACGGATTATCTTCGATAACAGCGACGTTGTACCGGGATGATAGTTCAGCCAGTTTCTTACGTCTTTCCAAACTCCATGTTTTTCCTGTCGGATTCTGGAAAGTCGGTATTACATAAATCAATTTTATATGAGAGTTTCTGCTTAAAACATCTTCCAGAACGTTCATGACCATCCCCTCCTCATCTGTAGGTATTTCAATAAAACGACAACCGTATGCTTTGAATGCACTGATAGCTGCTAGATAAGTAGGACTCTCGCACAGGACTATATCGCCCTCGTCCAGAAAGACTTTTCCTGACAAGTCCAGTCCTTGTTGTGAACCATGAGTTATCAGAATATTATCTTTATCGAAGGTAGTGCCCAGGCGTTCGTTCATCCGTTGTGCAATCCATTCCCTTAAAGGGGGATAACCTTCTGTTGTAGTATATTGAAGTGCTTTAGTCCCCATTTCTTTTAAGACGATCTGATTTATCTGATTAATTTCATCTATCGGAAAGAGTTCGGGGGCAGGCAATCCGCCGGCAAATGAAATTACGTCTTCCTGTTCTGTCACTTTCAATATCTCCCTTATTTCCGAGGCTTTTATATGAGACATTCTTTTTGCAAAATTCAACTTCATGATCATTAATATATTTGAGATTAGTAATGCCGCAAAGTAACTTCAAAAAAGAAGACGGAAACAGATATAAATTTCGATATATGAGGGGATACAGATTCAAATTAATATATATTTATTTGAATCTGTATTATCTTGGAACTAGAAATACAATTTATAGCTCACATTAGGAATGATCCCTGTGCCTTCTTCCTTTTTTATCTTGTTCGTTTTCTCGTTGTATTGATAGAAGTGCATTCCGGTACGTATTCCGACATTGAGCATTTTCAATGAGAATTCGTGGGATAGCTTTCGTTTGTTTATTCTGTAATTTACAGAGATATCACCGTTCAACACAGGAGTAAATTGTTTGCTGAAGGCTTTAGACTCATCAAAAATGATATCATGTTCTTCATTTGTCCGTTGTTCGTCGACAGGGGTATAGCGGTCGAATGTGCTACTTGCTCCGCCACGACGGCAAACAGCTACCGAAGCTGCCGGTTTATATTTGAGCAGGTCGGAACAGGAATAGAATACCCTGTCAAGGATAGCACAGAGCGAACCGTTAGGGCCTGCATAATATACAGGGGAACCTACTATCAATCCGTCAATATCCTGCAAGTTTTCACGTATCTCTTCATACAATTTGTCTTTGAATACATTTTACCACCCTGTTTAAATGGTTGACATGTACAGAGAGGCGGTTAGCATAATCGGTAGCCGTTTTCAATACCAGGTTCCTTTGAGGTATTTCGACCGGGAACTGACGGTCGAGTAGGGTAAGGAAAAGTTCGACGATGCGTTGCGCCGCATTTTTATGGGGAACGTATCGGCTTGTTTGTTGCATTTTCATTGTTTCATGAATCAGTAGATGCAGGTAACAACGCATAATATCGAGTTTCTGCGAATAACCGCTGTCCAATTCGATCTGCATTTTCTTGAATATATCCTGAATACTTTTAAGACATTCACAAGACCAACCTTGTAGAAGTCCCTGTAGCTGAATGATGTTTTGCCGAATCTGAATACTTTTGTAAAAATCCGAAATACTTTCTATCATATCCTTCGTGCTAAATGGGTGTCATGTAAAGATGATAAATTCACCGATACAAATGTAATAGATAACAGGAAGCGGGAAGTAATACAAATTACTGATATACTTACCAATATTACCGAAAGCACCCTGCCCGTGCCGACTGGTAATTAGTAATGTACATGCAGCCGGCTCATAAATAGGATGCTATCCGTAATTTTGGTATAAATATCTGTAATCCGTCTACAATCCGGTCGTTCCGGTTCCCTTATTTTTGCAGTATCGAAAGAAGATAATTGACAGAACACCATTAAATAAGGAAGCGTATGAAAAAGAATTCAGTAATTATCCTGATTTGCATGGCACTCTTTGCAGTGAATGTGTGCAACAGTAAAAACAATAACGGAAATAATCAAACAGTAGAAACAATGGAAGATAAAACTCAGGTAAAAGAACCGGTATTGGGACTGGGCAATCCTATTACCGCTAACTTCAGCGGCGATGCTTGGCTGAAGATGCTTTCCACACAACCGGAATATGATTGTAACATTTATAATGTAACTTTCGCTCCCGGCATCCGCAACAACTGGCATTCCCACGCAGTAGGACAAATCCTGCTTTGTACTGAAGGAGTCGGCTATTACCAGGAAAGAGGCAAACCGGCCCAACGTCTGCAACCGGGTGATGTGGTAAATATTCCGGCCAATACCGTCCACTGGCATGGTGCTGCACCCGACAGCCGTTTTACGCATATCGGTATCACTCCGAAGGTAAGCGAAAACAGTGCGGAATGGCTTGGCGAAGTGACTGATGAGGAATATACGGAAGCTGTAAAATAGTCGAAGTTTGACTGATATAACAAAAATCTATTAACTTTGTACTGAAACATTTAAAAGGAAAGACTATGGCTGAAATAGAAAAAATGGATCATATCTGCCAGTATAATGACCGGATAGGGCAGGAAACGTTGCACCCGCTGGTTAGCGTGATCGACTTCTCGAAAGTAGCGGGTATAAAACGTGCCCGGATGAGTTACGGCTTTTATGCAGTCTTCCTGAAAGAGGTAAAATGCGGCGACTTGCAGTACGGACGTAATTATTATGATTACCAGGAAGGCACGATGGTTTTTACCGGGCCAGGCCAGGTGGTCGGTGTGTCGAATGACGGAGAGGTGATAAAGCCGAAAGGATGGGCGTTGTTGTTTCATCCGGATTTGATTCGGGGGACGACACTCGGACGCAATATAAAGAATTATAATTTCTTCTCCTATGAAGTATATGAGGCTCTCCACTTGTCGGAACAGGAGCGGCAAATCGTAATCGATTGCCTGAAGAATATAGAACTGGAACTTTCTCGGGGGATCGATAAACATAGCCGGATGCTGATTGTTTCTAATATCGAACTGTTGCTCAACTACTGCTTGCGTTTCTATGACCGCCAGTTCATTACCCGCGAGAACGTAAATAAAGATACATTGTCGAAGTTTGAGAAGATATTGAACGACTATTTCCTGTCGGATAAGCCACAAGAGATTGGGTTGCCGTCCGTGCAGTATTGTGCAGACCAGTTACATCTTTCCGCAAATTACCTGGGCGACCTGATTAAAAAGGAAACAGGCAAATCGGCTCAGGAACATATACAGTTGATGTTGATTGACATGGCGAAGGAAAAGGTGCTCGACACCAGCCGTTCTATCAGCGAAATAGCTTATGAACTGGGATTTAAGTATCCGCAGCATTTTACCCGTCTTTTCAAGAAGTGCGTAGGAACTTCTCCGAACGAGTACCGGGCGCAGAACTAAAGTATGAGAAATAATAGATGGCATGCAGATTGAATAAATAATTTTAATTTGCATGCCATTCGTTATTATGAAAGATTGCTGTTTTTATTTCTTTTTGCGGGTAGCGTAGACTCTTGCGAGTGTAATCCAATCTCCTGCAGGGCTTTTAGCGATGCTGCGCCAGGTGAAAGAGTTGTCGGTGATATCGGAGAAAATCCATTTCATAGCTTTTGAGGTTATTTCAGTGAGGATGATTTCGTCACCTTCCTTGCATGCTTCGAGACGTGCACATTCTTCGGGGCATCCGTAGAATATTTCCCAGACTTGTCTTTCGGTGTTGAACAAGCGGATGGTGGTTCCGTAGGCGGCGTCGGGCTGAATATCAATGAGCCGCTCGGCTCTTGAAGGGACAATGAAAACGTCTTGTACGGCCATACCGTCAAGTACCCAGGAAAATATCCATTCGCCTTTCACACGGCGTGGGGTGGAGGTATTGAGGCGGTCATTCCAGTCGAGGTCCCATTCGCCAATCACTTTCTCAAAGTAATTGAACTCTTCTGGTATTCTCTCATTCTTACATTTGCAAACTAGTGCTTCTTCAAATTCTTTCATGATTTTCTGTTTAATAGTGTTCAAAGGTTATTCACGTTCTGTAATGTTTGCAGGCAAAGATAAATAAATTATATTTTTTTCTTAACAGATGAGTTAAAAAGTTATTTTGTCGGGGTTCATTCGGGTATCTTCAAATGCAAGGATGATAATGTCGTTTCCTTCAATCATATAATAAATAATATTCAAAGGGGTAACAACACATTGTCTGATTCCCGGATAGTGAATGCTCTCCTGAAAGGCCAACGGGTAACATTGTATTATTTTAAAGCAGTGCTCCAATTCGTCAATCAGATTATTGTAGCATCTGGTTCCCCAGGCATTCAGAACCTTATCACATATCTCGTCAATAGCCTGCTGGGCTTTAGGGGTAATTACGAGATTACAATCCATCCCTGTATTTCTTCATGAAGTCTGAGACTGGAATTGCCAAACCCTTTTTGTATTCTTCCCGGCTGATTTGTATATCTTTCAAAATATGTTCAGGTATTTCTCTTGATGATATATCTTGTTGATATGACATAGCAAGTTCTTGGAGTGAGGATGGCTCACTTTCCGGATATTGATATTCTATGTTCTTTTTCTTCATAGTCGTATATTATTTATTATTAGAGTACGGCAACAAATGTAGGAACTATTCTTGAAAAAAGCGGGTCGGTAGATAAAAAAACAACAAACTATTCTACCCTCGCATCACGATAACGTGCGGGGGACATGCCGGTGTGAGCTTTTACAAACTTGCCGAAGAAGGATTGGTTGGGGAAGTTGAACTCTTCTGCTATCTCTTTGATGGATTTGTCGGAGTGTTTCAGGCGGTGTTTGATATGCTCGATGGCTGTTTCGTTGATTAGTTCCAATGGTGTCCTTCCGCATGTTTTCTTGATGACTTTCGACAGATATTTGGGACTGTAAAAGAGCGCATCGGCAAAATAAGATACCGAACGGTGCATGCCATTGTCTGCCGATAACTTTTCAGCGAATTTCCGGAAAATATAATCGGCCTGTTTAATCCCTTCTCTCGCATGTCCGACCTCTCCCAGTTCGATAGCTTCTTTGTGGAGGGCCCCGAGCATCTCACAGAAAAGTGCGGAAAACAGATGCTGTATTACTTCTTTATGATAATGATGAGGATCGTCATTTATCTTTGCAACGATTAAATCCTTGTAATAAAAGAAGATTTCATTTTTGTTTTCACCAACGCGCTTTATCGGATTATTATGTATATAGATGGCTGTATTCCATGTCACTTTCTCCATTTTGAGGACACGTTGCAAGAAGCGGGTGGAGAAACCGGCAAGCCTGATTTTATTCCTGGGACTTAACATAATATGGCTGATGATGGTGTTGGGAAGGCCAAGTAGCAGGTCGCCATCTTCCAATTGATAAGTTTTACGGTTTATATCCAGTTGAATGCAACCTTCCACACAAATAGCCAGGAGAAAACAATCTAATCGTACCGTATCATTACCGGTTGGAGCTCCTTCCAGGCTGTTCACTATTGCAAAATCGTCATCTATATAATCGATGATATTCTCGTTGGTCTTAAAGTCTTCTATACTGACAGTTTTGATTTCTTCATTTTCCATATACTCTATTTTTGTTTTTGCAAATTTGGCGAATAACCGGACAACTAAGATGTTCTATTTCACTACTTTGATGTCCTGTATTTCACATGGGTATAAAAAATTAGCATAAAAAAGCGATGGTGGGGGAAAATAAGACATCCTTGGAGAGAAATGGGGCACTATGGCTATGTTCCTTTCGTCTACATTTGTCCCAGTTTTTAATAGCAATAGTATGAATAAAACAAGTAAAAAATGGATACGGCTGATAGGGATTGTCGGTTGTACGATGTGGATGGTATCCTGTAAACAAGCTCCGGATGCACAGATGAAATCTTCTTATTCAATTATGAAAGTGGCTCCGGCGGACAAAGAGCTTACTTCTTCTTATTCGGCGACGATACGTGGGCGGCAGGATATCGACATTTATCCTCAGGTATCAGGAACTATCGAGAAACTTTACGTAACTGAAGGGCAAAAAGTACGTCATGGACAAGTGCTTTTCGTTATTGACCAGGTGCCTTACAGGGCAGCTCTCAAAACGGCTACTGCTAACGTGGAAGCGGCACGTGCCGCACTGGCAACAGCAGAATTGACCTATAACAGTAATAAGGAACTGAATGCTCAGAAGGTCGTTTCGGACTTCAGCCTGCAAACGGCTGAGAACACTTTCCTCTCTGCCAAAGCACAATTGGCACAGGCCGAAGCGCAGGAACTGAATGCACGCAATAATCTCTCTTATACGGAAGTGAAAAGTCCGTGCGATGGTGTTGTGGGCGCATTGCCTTACCGTGCAGGTGCATTGGTGAGCGCGAGTATACCGCAGCCGTTGACGACAGTAAGCGACAATTCCGATATGTATGTTTATTTCTCCATGACTGAAAACCAGTTGCTAGCCCTGACCCGCGAGCACGGAAGCATGGACGACGCATTGAAGAACATGCCGGAAGTGGAACTGAAACTGAACGATAATTCGGTTTACGACAAAAAAGGAATCATAGAATCCATCAGTGGAGTCATCGACCGTCAGACAGGTACGGTGGTGGCACGTGTGGTATTCCCCAACGAATCGCGATTGCTTCATAGCGGAGCATCGGGCACGGTAGTGATACCGAGCGTTTATAAAGACTGTATCGTTGTCCCGCAGGGGGCGACTGTCCGGTTGCAGGATAAGACTGTTGTCTATAAGGTCGTGGACGGCAAGGCTGTCTCCACCCTGATAACCGTAGCCGGCATTAACGACGGGCGCGAGTATGTCGTGCTCGACGGGTTGAAAGCCGGTGATGAAATTGTATCGGAAGGTGCCGGGTTGGTACGCGAAGGTACTGTCGTAAAATAAAACAAGGAGAAAAAGAATATGAAAGGAAACATATTTATAAAACGGCCGGTGATGGCTATCTGTATCTCCGTGCTGATTTTGGTGATAGGGCTTATTTCGCTCTTTACGCTGCCGGTGGAACAGTATCCCGACATTGCGCCGCCTACGGTTTATGTGACCGCTTCTTACACGGGGGCCGATGCTGATGCTGTGATGAATAGTGTTGTCATGCCGTTGGAAGAGAGTATAAACGGGGTGGAGAATATGATGTATATTACTTCCACTGCCACCAATGCCGGTTCGGCAACTATACAGGTATATTTCAAGCAGGGGACAGACCCGGACATGGCAGCTGTCAATGTACAGAACCGTGTATCCAAGGCACAGGGACTTTTACCGGCAGAGGTAACAAGGATTGGTGTGACTACACAGAAACGCCAGACCAGCTTCCTACAAATCGGTGCAATGGTCTGTACCGACGGTCGTTACGACCAGACTTTCCTCGCCAATTACCTGGACATCAATGTTATTCCCCAAATCAAACGTATTGAAGGTGTGGGTGATGTAATGGAATTGGGTGATACATACAGTATGCGTATCTGGCTGCGTCCGGAACGGATGGCGCAGTACGGCCTTGTCCCTTCGGACGTGACGGCAGTGCTGGGCGAACAGAATATCGAAGCGCCTACCGGTTCGCTGGGAGAAAATTCGGAGAATGTTTTCCAGTTCACGATGAAGTATCGCGGACGTTTGAAAAGCGTGGAAGAGTTTCAGAACACCGTTATCCGTTCGCAGAGCGACGGTTCCGTACTTCGCCTGAAAGATGTGGCTAATGTGGAACTGGGTACGTTGACGTACAGTTTCCGTAGCGAGATGGACGGTAAACCGGCTGTTCTTTTTATGATGTTCCAGACAGCAGGTTCCAATGCAACGGCTGTCAATAAACAAATAACTGCCCAGATGGAGCAGATGGAGCAGAGCTTACCGGAAGGGACGGAGTTCGTCACGATGATGAGTTCGAACGACTTCCTTTTCGCTTCCATACATAATGTGGTGGAGACGCTTGTTATTGCCATCATCCTGGTTATCCTGGTGGTGTACTTCTTCCTACAGGACTTGAAGAGTACGCTTATCCCGTCTATTTCTATTATAGTGTCGCTGGTCGGAACATTTGCCTGCCTTGTGGCTGTCGGATTCAGTTTGAATATCTTGACCTTGTTTGCGTTGGTACTTGCCATCGGAACGGTGGTGGATGATGCCATTGTGGTGGTCGAGGCGGTGCAGTCAAAGTTCGATGCCGGATATAAGTCGTCTTATCTCGCTACGAAAGATGCGATGGGCGACGTGACGATGGCTATCGTTTCCTGTACCTGTGTATTTATGGCAGTGTTTATCCCCGTAACATTTATGGGCGGAACATCGGGTGTGTTCTATACACAGTTCGGTATCACGATGGCTACTGCGGTAGGTATCTCCATGATTTCAGCGTTGACCCTTTGTCCAGCTCTGTGTGCCATCATGATGCGTCCGTCGGATGGAACGAAGAGTGCAACGAGTATCAACGGACGGGTACGTGCAGCTTATAATGCTTCATTTAATGCTGTGCTGGGTAAATATAAGAAAGGTGTAATGTTCTTTATCCATCATCGCTGGATGGTATGGACTTCGCTGGTGGCTGCCATCGTTCTGTTGGTTTATCTGATGAATACCACTAAGACGGGACTCGTACCGCAGGAAGACCAGGGCGTTATCATGGTGAACGTAAGTACTTCGCCGGGAAGCACGCTGGAAGAGACAAACAAGGTAATGAACAAGCTGGAAGATATTTTGAATAATACTCCTGAAATAGAACACTATGCCCGTGTTGCCGGATATGGACTTATGTCCGGGCAGGGAACATCCTATGGTACAATTATCGTTCGCCTGAAAGACTGGAGCGAGCGAAAAGGGAAGGAGCATAACTCCGATGCCGTGGCTGCACGCCTCAATGCACAGTTCTACGGTATAAAGGAAGCACAGATATTCAGTTTCCAGCCCGCCATGATTCCGGGGTACGGTATGGGTAACTCCCTTGAGCTGAACCTTCAGGACCGGACTGGTGGCGATATGGCTACATTCTATAATTCGTCGATGCAGTTCCTCGGTGCGCTCAACCAGCGTCCGGAAATAACGATGGCCTATACTTCTTATGCGATGAACTTCCCGCAGATATCGGTAGATGTCGATGCGGCAAAATGTAAACGTGCAGGTATCTCACCGAGCACCGTACTCGATGCCTTGGGCAGTTATTGCGGTGGCGCTTATATCTCGAACTTCAACCAGTTCGGTAAAGTATACCGCGTAATGATGCAGGCTTCGCCCGAGTATCGCCTGGACCAGCAGTCTTTGGATAATATGTTCGTGCGTAACGGAGCGGAAATGGCTCCTATCAGCCAGTTCGTGACATTGACGGAAGTGCTCGGACCGGAAACATCCAACCGTTTCAATCTGTATAGCACCATTACAGCGAATGTGAACCCGGCCGAAGGATATTCATCCGGTGAGGTGCAGAAGGCTATCGAAGAGGTGGCAGCACAGAGCCTGCCGGCAGGATATGGATACGAATACGGCGGCATGGCCCGCGAAGAGGCCAGCAGCAGCGGTGCACAGACGGTTTTCATTTATGCTATTTGTATATTCCTTATTTATCTGATTCTGGCTTGTCTTTATGAGAGCTTCCTGGTTCCGTTTGCCGTTATCTTCTCCGTACCGTTCGGGTTGATGGGTAGCTTCCTGTTCGCCAAGATATTCGGATTGGAGAACAACATCTATTTGCAGACAGGTGTGATTATGTTGATTGGTTTGCTGGCAAAGACGGCTATCCTGATTACGGAGTACGCCATCGAACGCCGCCGCAAAGGAATGGGTATCGTCGAATCGGCTTATTCAGCCGCACAGGTTCGTCTGCGTCCTATCCTGATGACGGTGTTGACGATGATTTTCGGTATGCTTCCGTTGATGTTCTCCAGCGGTGCAGGTGCCAACGGTAACAGTTCGTTGGGTACAGGTGTCGTTGGCGGTATGGCTGTCGGAACACTGGCGTTGCTGTTTGTAGTTCCGGTATTCTATATCATCTTTGAATATCTACAGGAAAAGATACGTAAACCGATGGAAGAAGAAGCCGACGTACAGGTTATGCTGGAACAGGAGAGAAGTGCAACCGAACGTGGCGGCGTTGAATAATCAATAAATAAAAGGAATATGAAAAAGATAATTCTGTTAACGACTGTATCTGCCTTGCTAAGCAGTTGCGGCATATACAGCAAATATAAACCCGCTACCACCGTCCCCGACCATCTCTATGGCGAGGAAGTGGTGGCAGAAGACACCGCCAGCTTCGGTAACATGGAGTGGCGTGAACTCTTCACCGACCCGCAGCTGCAACAACTTATCGAACAAGGTTTGCAGAATAACACCGATTACCAGTCGGCCCAACTCCGTGTGGAGCAGGCCGAAGCGACTTTGATGTCTGCAAAACTGGCATTCCTCCCTTCTTTCGCCTTTACTCCGCAGGGATCTGTGAGTAGTTTCGACGGTCGTAAGGCAACGCAGACTTACTCGTTGCCTATCACCGCCAGCTGGGAACTCGATATCTTCGGACGTATGCGTAATGCGAAAGAACAAGCTAAAGCACTATTTGCCCAAAGCCGTGACTATCAGCAGGCAGTCCGCACTCAGCTGATAGCCGGTATAGCCAACACCTACTATACTTTGCTGATGTTGGACGAGCAGCTTTACATCACGCGCCAGACGGAGGAAGCATGGAAAGAAACCGTTGCTTCCACCCGTGCCCTGATGAAAGCCGGCTTGTCCAACGAATCAGCCGTATCGCAGATGGAGGCGGCTTATTACCAGGTACAGGCCTCCGTGCTAGACCTGAAGGAGCAGATAAACCAGGTGGAAAACAGTCTCGCCCTTTTGTTGGCTGAGACTCCGCGATATTATGAACGGGGAGAGTTGGGAGTGCAACAGTTCTCCGACAACTTCTCCCTCGGTGTTCCCATGCAGATGCTGGCAAACCGTCCCGATGTCCGTTCGGCTGAAAGGACGCTGGAAGCCGCTTTCTACGGAACCAACCAGGCGCGTTCCGCTTTCTATCCCTCGATAACATTGAGCGGTAGCGCGGGATGGACGAACAATGCCGGTTCGATGATTGTAAACCCGGGCAAGTTCCTGGCTTCGGCAGTAGGTTCGCTGACACAGCCATTGTTTGCCCGTGGGGAGATTATCGCCCAGTACAAGATTACCAAGCTGCAACAGGAAGAGGCGGCCCTTGCCTTCCAGCAATCGTTGCTGAATGCCGGAAGCGAGGTAAATGACGCCCTGACTGCTTGTCAAACCAGCCGTGAAAAGAGTTTCTTGCTGGACAAACAAATCACGTCCCTGGAAGCAGCATTAAAAAGCACTTCTCTGTTGATGGAGCACGGCACGACCACTTATCTGGAAGTGTTGACAGCCAGGCAGAGTCTGCTCAGCGCACAACTAACCCGTACCGCCAACCGTTTTACTGAGATACAAAGCGTGATTAATCTCTACAGGGCTTTGGGGGGCGGAAGAGAATAGCCCACTGTTTTTTATTTTTCGTACAACAAAGGAGGGGCTGCCTGGAAAGTGATTTTAGGGCAGCCCGTTTTTATGCCTTTCAGTGATAAGATTATACAATAATAGTCTCTGATTGTACAATTAGCGTGTAAAAAAGAATATCTATTTTTGCCTTCACTTAATCTAATTGTAATATCATGAAAACAATAGTAGGAAATCTATGTGCCGGATGCGTGATACTATCTTTGTTGTTTGTCGGTTGCGGACGACAGCAGAGCGGGAACAATACCGACGGGCAAAAAGAAATATATATAACCTCCTGTTTATTTCCGGAAAATGCTTCCGCAGATGAAAAGGCACGTCTGGCAGCCCATGTCGTACCTTCCGAACGGCAATTGGAATGGCAGAAGATGGAATTTACCTGTTTTATCTGTTACGGCGTGAATACCTTTACCGATGTGGAATGGGGGACGGGGAAAGAAGACCCTTCCGTCTTCAACCCGACCGAACTGGATGCCCGACAGTGGGCACGGACGGCGAAAGAGGCCGGAATGAAAATGATTTTGCTGACCTGTAAACATCATGACGGATTCTGCTTGTGGCCTTCGGCCTATACCGATTTTTCGGTGGCCTCCACTCCCTGGAAAGAGGGGAAAGGAGACCTTGTCCGCGATGTGGCGGATGCCTGCAAGGAATACGGCTTGAAGTTTGCCGTCTATCTGTCTCCCTGGGATATGAATCATCCCGATTATGGCACGGAAAAATATAATTATTATTTTGTCAACCAACTGACGGAATTGCTGACGCAATATGGCCGTGTAGACGAAGTCTGGTTCGACGGTGCCTGTGGTGAAGGCCCGAACGGGAAAAAGCAGGAGTATGATTTTATGCGCTATTATACAGAGATTCGACGCTTGCAGCCGCAGGCTGTCATTGCCGTTATGGGGCCTGACGTGAGATGGGTCGGGACGGAAAGCGGTTACGGTCGCGATACCGAATGGAGCGTTTTGCCTGCCGCAGCATCCAGTTTAGCTTCCATTGCCGAATCTTCGCAGCAAGAGGCGGGTAGCGGTACATTCTTACCGGAAGGAAATAAAATGGCGCAGGATTTGGGAAGCCGTTCTTTACTGACGGATGCGAAAGGAGCGATTTGGTATCCTTCGGAAGTCGATGTCTCCATCCGCCCGGGCTGGTATTACCATGCCTCGGAAGATTCTTCGGTGAAAACGCCTCAGAAGCTGATAGATATTTATTATAGTTCGGTCGGGAAGAACTCGCTGCTACTCCTGAACCTGCCTCCCGACAAACGCGGCCTGATCCACGAAAACGATATTTCCTCCCTGATGAACATGCAACGGATATTGGGAAAGACGTTTGAAAAGAACCTGCTGGAGAACGCCGTCCTGTCTTCTGGTAAAACTACCGAACTGACGGATAACGACCTGGAAACTTACTGGCAGGGTTCCGGAGAAGCCAATACGCTCGAAATCTCTTTTAAGGACGAACAGATATTCGACCGGCTCCTTTTGCAGGAGAATATCACGGAAGGACAACGTATCGAACATTTTGCGCTGGAATGCCTGACAAGTGACGGATGGCAAACGGTGGCAGAAGGGACTACGGTCGGATATAAACGGATTCTCCGCTTTGCTCCCGTACGTTGCAACAAAGCCCGGATTATTATAAATGGGGCTAGGGATGTTCCGCAACTATCGGAGATAGGCTTTTATAAGGCTTCAGAAGAAGAAATATAATGTATATATTGCCAGGCTGATTAGCGCGGCAATATTGAAGATCCACGACAGTGTCTCGTTAAGTAGTTTGGCATTTTTGAAGTTGGCGGAAAATGCCTTTTTGAATAAGTCGGCACTGTTGTAGGACTTCGAAATTGCCGCGCTAATCAGCTTGGCAATATTTTTATTTGTCCGGACTTGTTTCTCCGCTTTTTATCCTTTATCTTTACCGGCGTAACTTTAAAAGAGCAACGCATGAGCCATAAATTTCCTACCATATCAGTCACCAAACTGTTTGTAAGCATCGACCCTCGTCCGGCAACCGAAGAAGAGCGCTGGATGGGCCTTCCTGCTATTATTCCCGGTTATCGTCCGAGCGGCAATACGTTTATAGATCATTTTATGCCGTTGCTCCATGCCGGAGGGGCGCTTCCTGTGGGGTATTATGCCAGGGAACTTGAAGTGAGCGTCTCTGATTTGAATGGTGCGATAAAAGTGCTGGCCGGTACGTCGGTCGCACAATTCATTGAAGACTATTCGCTGGAGATGGCCAAATACATGCTGACGCATAGTAAATGTGAAATACGGGCGGTAGCACAACGTTGTGGTTATAGTCCCAGCGGCCTGTTCCGGGTTTTCCGGCGACGCTTTAAGATGTCGCCGGAAGATTGGCGGTGGAACTATCGTATTTCTTGACGAGGAACGATCAGCAGTTAAATTCTTCGTCGGAAGAAGGGGCACCCTTCTCAAACTCGGTTTTTAGCTGTCCGACCCATTTCCGGACTCTTTCATCGGTTTTATCGGACTGGTTCTCTATGTCCAGTATCAATCCGAGGAATTGCCCGTTTTGCAGTGCACCGGATCGGTTGAAATGGTATCCTTCCGGCGACGTCCTTCCAACTAGGGTGGCTCCCCGGTCGGTGAAGGCTTTTGCTAAAATGCCGATTCCATCGGCGAAATTATCCGGATACTTCTTCTGGTCTCCTAATCCGAAGAGGGCGACTTTCTTGCCGGTCAGGTCGAGACCGGTAAGTTCGGGGAGCGTCTCGTCCCAGTAGGTCGGCAGTTCGCCGTCGAACCAGGTGGAAGAGCCTGCGATAATATAATCATATGCATTAAACTCCTTTTCATCGGATTGTTCGACAGGAATGATATCGACGATATCTCCTCCGAACGTTTTCTTTATCTTTTGGGCGACAGCAGCAGTCTTAGCTGTCGCAGTTCCGTAAAATAATCCTATTTTTTTCATTATTCGTTTGCTTTTTTAGTAATCCAACAATTCTTTTGCCGCCTTATAAATCTTCTCTTCATTCGGCAGGATTGCCTTTTCGAGTATCGGGTTGAATCCGACGGGGGTGAAGAGGGAGCCGACGCGCTGTATCGGAGCGTCCAGATATTGGAACAGTTCGGCGCCAATCATACTGGCAATTTCCGCCCCGAAACCGGAGAAGACCTTGTCTTCATGCACGATCAGGACTTTGCTTGTCTTCTTAACAGATTCGAAAATAGTCTCTTTGTCCAACGGTATCAGGGAGCGGAGGTCGATAACTTCGACATTCCGGTTATGTTCCCGTTGTAACCGTTCGGCAACGTTCAGGCAGAGATGCGTGGTATTGCCGTAAGTGATAATGCTCATGTCGTCTCCCGGGCGGCGGATGCGTGCTTTGCCGAAAGGAACCTCGAAATCATCGGGAACCACGGCCGAGGCTTCCACCGCATTATATAAAGCCTTCGGTTCGAGGAAGAGGGTAAACCCTTTCGAACGCATGCTTGTCCGGAGTAGGCCGGCGGCATCATCGGCAAATGAAGGGTAAACGATTCGTGCACCGGGCAAGGTCGTCAGTGCCCCTTCTATCGTTTGCGAATGATACAGGCCGCCGCCGATGTATCCGCCCGAAGCCAGACGGAGCGTGATGTTGGGCGTGAACTGTCCGTAGCTTCTCCAGTATTCATGGGTACATTCCACATACTGTTCGACTGCCGGCCAGAAATAATCGGCAAATTCGGCACCTTCTATCACGACATGTATTTTGGGGTCAAAACGGCACATGCCGTTGGCCGTACCGACGATATAGTCTTCGGCAATCGGAGCGTTGAAGACACGGGCGTCGCCAAACTCCTGCTGCATCCCTTTCGAGATGTTGAAGACGCCGCCTTTTTCTTTATTGGCAATATCCTGCCCCCAGATGAACGTGTCCGGATTGTACCGGAACTCCGCTTTCAGCGTCTTGTTGATGGCGGTGACCAATGTTTCTTTTTCTCCCTTTTCATCGTGTGGTATGCCGTCTGTATACTTCCGGGGAATATAAGGTTCGGGCAAGACAAAATCGGTAACTGTGGCAGGGTCAGGGTCGGGAGCGGCAAGCGCTTTCCGGTTGGCTGCGGACAGGTCTTTCTTTGCTTTGTCTTCTATCTCCTTCAGCTCTTCTTCGGTAAAACGTTTATATCGGAGAAGCATGCGGCGGAATTTATACAGAGGGTCTGCCGCCTTTACATAATTCAGCTCGTTTTCATCGCGGTATAAAGTATGTTTGTCCGAGTTCGAATGCGAACCGATACGTACGCAGTTAGCCTGTACGATGACCGGCGTACGGTTGAGGGCATACTCTTTGGCCTCCGTCATGGCGTTCATGGAGTCGAAGACGTCTTTGCCGTTGCAATGGATAATCTTCAGGTTCTTGAACCCCGAGAAGTTGTCGGCAACCTTGCGGTTGGCGGTCTGGTCTTCTTTCGGGACGGAAATGCCATATCCGTTATCCTGGATGACGAAGATGACAGGCAAGCGTTCAGTGCTGGCACCGTTGATTGCTTCGTAGACGAAGCCTTCGGAAGTGGCCGATTCACCGTGGGAAGTGATAGCAACCCCCTTGTGCCCGTAGTAAACCATGGCACGCCCGACGCCGGCAGCATGCAAATCATGTGTGCCGGTTGCGGAGGATATATTTTCGATGTTCCATTCTGTTTTTGCAAAATGGTTGGACATGTGGCGGCCTCCGCCAGTCAGGTCGGTCGCCTTGGAGATGCCGTTGAGTATAATTTCTTCGGGAGTCATTCCTGCCGATAGAACGGTGAGCATGTCACGGTAATAAGGGAACAGGAAATCTTCTCCCTTTTTGAAAACCTGCCCGACCGCAAGCTGAATCCCATCATGTCCGGCGTAGGGAGCATGATACGACCAGCCTAGCGATTGCAGCAGGTAGGCAGGGGCCTTTTCGTCGAGAGCCCGGCCGAGTGTCATCAGATAGAACCACTTTTGCAGTGTTTCTTTATCCGTATTTTTTATATCGTACTTTTTCATGTTTAATTGATTTAATTATTAAAGACTCCAGTTTTCCAGATAATCGGCAATGCGGCGGAGGAAAGCACCTCCCAGGGCACCGTTGATAAGACGGTGGTCGTATGACAGGGACAGGTACATTTTATGCCGGATTCCGATGGTGTCGCCTTCCGGTGTTTCGATGACCGCCGGCTTTTTCTCTATATAACCGACTCCCAGGAT
Organism: Parabacteroides caecihominis; assembly: GCF_023656785.1. Lineage (NCBI taxonomy): Bacteria > Pseudomonadati > Bacteroidota > Bacteroidia > Bacteroidales > Tannerellaceae > Parabacteroides > Parabacteroides caecihominis. The sequence continues at coordinate 36,546 of NZ_JAMOKS010000028.1, read as the reverse complement.
AGCAACCTGGGGCTGGTTGATGATTGGTGTAGCGAACAGGTTCTTGAATGTTCCGAAGTTCGTGATTGTGAAAGTGCCTCCCTGAATGTCGTCCGGCGCGAGTTTGTTGTCGCGTGCCTTGTTTGCCAGAGTGTCTATGGCGACAGCCAGGCCGTTCAGGTTCAGCTTGTCGGCGTCGCGAACAACCGGGACAATCAGATTCCCGTCATCCAGCGAGACTGCGATTCCTACATTGATATGTTTCTTCAGAATGATTTGGTAGCCGTTGACGGAGGCGTTTACCTGGGGAAATTCGGACAAGGCTTTTGCTGTTGCCTCCGTAATGGCCGGCATATAGGTCAGGCTGATGCCTTCCCGTTTCCGGAATGCCTCCTTGTTGCGTGAGCGCCATTGAACCAGTTTGGTAACATCCACTTCCACGACAGTTGTCACATGGGGCGATACGTTCTTCGACATAACCATATGGTCGGCGATAATCTTGCCTACACGGTCCATTTCCATCACCTTGTCTTCGCTGCCGGCTGATACCGGGGCGTAAGATATTACTTGTGAAGCGGGAGTGGAAGATGCCGGACTTGTCTGTGCCGGTTTGGCCTGTGAAGCCGGAGCCGGTTTGCTTTCAGTTACAGTCTGTGAAGCTGGTTGGGATTGCGTTTTCGTTGTCGCATCTTTCTTTCCCGAGAGATAATCTTTCATGTCTTTTTTACTCAGGCGCCCCATATAGCCGGTTCCGGGAATCCGGTCCAGTTCATCCTGCGACAGATTAGCGTCGCGGGCCATCTGAAGTACGACGGGTGAATACCATCTTTCGTCTTCTTTAGCGGCCTGTGCTTTAGGGACGGGAGCGGTAGAGGGAATGTTCTTGTCGTTTGCCGGTGTTTCAGCAGATTCTTTTTCGGGAATGGTCGTATGACCAGCTGTATCATTATCCGTATCATCTTCCGAGCCTTCGAGTCCGATGATGGCAACGGTTGTGCCTACCGCAACGGTATCGCCTTCCTGGAATAATATATCAAGGACTTTCCCGGCAACGGGAGAGGGGATTTCCGCGCTGACTTTGGCTGTACTTACTTCAAAGAGTACGTCGTCCTCATTGATAGAGTCGCCGGTTTTTACAGACCAGGAGATAATCGTTCCTTCTGTAATGCTTTCGCCCAGTTTGGGCATTTTTATTTCAAATGTAGCCATAATATAATTAACTTTTATCTTTTTGTTTACCGCCGGATGAATAAATCAAACGGACGTGTCCGGGTTTATTCTATTGTTTTAATGGAACAAGGAAGGGAGGGTGAAAGTTCTATATTACAGGGTGTAAGTATTGAAAATCCAGTTTACGTCAGCATATTTTTTATTCCTTAACAACCGGATTTCTTCCAGGTCGTGGCAGGTGAATTCGTATGGGGCGCTGGAGGTGTTTTCGTTGGAGAAATAATCGGATAAAGATTGTTTGAATGCGTCGATAGAAACGGAAACAGGCAGCTTGTCTGACAGGTTGGTTACCGGACTTTTTACTGATGGAACGTAATAAGGATGTGCCGTAACTTCCCCGCCGGTATATTCGGGAGAAGGCTGGAGTGCCCGGTTGAGTATCTCCAGGTCTGTGGAGAAAAGGAGCGTGGCATGATGCAGCATTCTCCGTTTGTGGATAGCTTGCGCGCTGCCGGAAATTTTCAGGCCGTCGATTGTCAGCCCCTGCCTTTCGTCGGAACGGGCATGTAGTCCGTAATGTTCCAGAAAGCGGATAATACTTTCGGTGAATACGGAAGAACGTATCTGATTGCTGTTTTCGATGAAAGTAAGATTCAGGTTTCCCATATCGTGATAAACGGCACCACCACCGGAATAACGGCGTGCCAACCTGATTCGTTTTTGCCGGGCATATTCGATATCCGTTTCTGCCCGGATATTCTGGTATTTGCCGATAACGACAGCCGGTTCATTCTGCCACAACATGAAGATATCTTCTGAGAAATTCTTTAAAAGGTATTCTTCTGCGGCAAGATTGAACCAGGCGTCTGTATGGGTGTTATGAATGCAAAGCATTATAAATATAAGCTTTCGTGGATGACTTCCCCGACTGTCGGGTGGGGGAAGATGTTCTTTTTGAATTCTTCGGTGGTAAAGTCGTTCCCGATGGCTATGCCGGCGGCAATAATGATTTCGGAAGCCGGATTTCCCAGAAGATGGCAACCGATAATACGGTCGTCGGTATCCGTTATTAGTTTGCACAGTCCGGCGAACGATTCGTTTTCGGCCATAAAGCGTCCGGAGTAGGTCATCGGTATCTTTACTACATTATATATAATACCGGCAGCCTGTAATTCCTCTTCCGTCTTTCCTACGCCGGCAACTTCCGGGTTGGTGTAGACCACGGCCGGGACAGCCTTATAGCTCATCCGGTCATCGTGTCCCAGTAAGTGGTTGATGGCAACTTCCGCTTCCCGGTATGCTGTATGGGCCAGCATGGAAAAGCCGGTGATGTCCCCACAGGCATAGACGTTGGGGTGGGAGGTTTGCATGTATTCGTTTACCTTTATGCCGTTTCGGAGAAGTTCGATGCCCAGCGTTTCGATGCCCAGGTTTTTCGTGTTGGCTTTTCGTCCGACACTGACCAGTATCTTGTCGGCTTCGATTGTCTCAGTCTTTCCGTCCTTTTCCACAATCACGCTGTCGGGTGTGACTTCGATGACTTTAGTTTCAAGAAAGAATTCGACGCCCTTTTTGGTATATTCGGACCGCAGCATTGCAGATATCTCCTTATCCATCGCACCGAGTATCTCGGGCATCATCTCGATAATCTTCACTTTAACTCCCATGCTGTTGAAGAAAGAGGCGAATTCGATTCCGATTACTCCGCCGCCGATAATAGCAATCGACCGGGGAAGTTCTTTCACATCCAGTGCTTCTTTCGAAGTCCAGTAAGCAATCTCCGACAATCCTTTTATCGGTGGAATGACGGTTTCCGAACCGGTACAGAGCAAAATATTCTTTACCGCAAAAACTTCCTCGCCGCACTGAATCAATATATATCCGTCTTCCTCTCCCCGGATTACAGCTTCTCCCTGTATGATTGTCACGCCGTTGCCGTTCAGCTTGGCTTTGACACCCAGTGTCAGTTTTTTGACGGTCTTGTTTTTACGTGCGATAATTTTGCCCAAGTCGAAGCCTGGGGCATTGTCTGCCTGGATTCCGTATTTGGCGGCGCTCTTTATATTATCCAGTATTTTGGCTGAATATAATAATGTCTTAGTCGGAATACACCCTTCGTTCAGGCAAACCCCGCCAATGGCATTCTTCTCAAAGAGGATTGTTTTTAATCCATTTTCGGCGGCCCGTTCACCGGCTGTATAGCCGGCCGGTCCTCCTCCGATAATGGCTATGTCATATTTCATAACCTGCAAATTAAATTATTCAAAAGTAAAGAAACGTTCCTGGATGGGATTGAATTCTTTTTCTCCCGGTTCTTTGGTCGGCGTTCCGAACGGCATTTGTGCGATAAGCTTCCAGTTCGGATTGAGTTTCCATTCATTTTGCACCTTTTCATCGATTAAAGGATTGTAATGTTGAAGGGAAGCACCTAAACCGGCATCTTCCAGCATCGTCCAGATAGCGAACTGGTGCATGGCAGAAGTCTGTTGCGACCAGACAGGGAAATTATCCTTGTAGCTGGGAAATGCTTTCTGCAAATTTTCAACCACTTCCATATCTTCAAAGAACAAGACGGTGCCATATCCACAATCGAAACTGGTATTTATTTTGGCAAGTGTCTTTTCAAAAGCTTCTGCCGGAACGATAGCTTTCAATGCTTCTTTGGTGATGTCCCAGAACTTCTTATGATTTTTGCCCAAAAGAAGAACGATTCGTGTCGACTGCGAGTTGAAGGCAGAAGGTACGTTTTTCACTGCGAATGCGATGAGTTCTTTAATCTCATGGTCCGAAATAGGAGAGCTGTTGGTGATGTTATAGTAGGTTCTCCTGTGTTCTACTGCTTCCTTAAAGTTTCTAGTCATAATTTTTACGTAAGTATTTATGTTTATTATTATTACTAAAACCAATAAAGTTGTATTTTTGTTGTACGGAAGTCTGTATGTATTTATAAGTGAAATTTATTGGCGTTTTGTGTGGAATAATCAAAAATAATTTTTACCTTTGCGCCCTGTAAAGAGAGAAACTCTATTAGAATCTTCGTTCTGATCATGATGCTAGTTCGGAAAGGGAAGACAGATAGCAGGAGTTGTAATTAATTTATTGCGTTAATAAAAAAAGAAGATAGCAATGTCTAAAATTTGTCAAATTACCGGAAAGAAAGCAATGGTTGGCAACAACGTTTCTCACTCTAAGAGAAGAACGAAACGTAAGTTTGATGTTAACCTGTTTACTAAAAAGTTCTACTGGGTAGAACAGGATTGTTGGGTTAGCCTGAATATTTCAGCCGCAGGCTTGCGTACTATCAATAAGCTGGGCTTAGATGCAGCAATTAAAAAAGCAGCTGAAAAAGGTTATTTAAACGCTTAATTTGGAGGAAAATAAGAAATGGCAAAGAAAGCAAAAGGTAACAGAGTTCAGGTAATCATGGAATGTACTGAACACAAAGAAAGTGGTATGCCGGGTACATCCAGATACATCACTACTAAGAATAGAAAAAATACTACTCAGAGATTGGAATTGATGAAATACAACCCGATCCTGAAGAAGATGACTTTACACAAAGAAATTAAGTAATAGGAGATTTTAAACGATGGCAAAAAAAGCAGTTGCAACATTTAAGAAAGGTGACGGTCGTACTTACTCAAAAGTAATTAAGATGGTTAAGTCTCCGAAGACTGGTGCTTACATCTTCCAGGAAGAAATGATTCCTAATGAAGCTGTAAAAGATTATTTCGCGAAATAATCTTTCCTAATAAAGATATAGAAAAGAGGTTCTTCGATATGAAGGGCCTCTTTTTTTGTTCTTTCCTTTCTGCTGAAAAGAACATATAAAGATTGCCTCACTAATCAAATATTTTTTTACTTTTGTATGGGCGTTTGCGATATGCCCTGACTATATTGTCAAATAATAAAATTAATAATATAAACAATTAAGAACCATGAGATTTGATGTATCCAGCACTGCGCTGTTATCCCGTTTGCAGTCTATCAGCAAAGTTATTGCGTCTAAGAACTCTTTACCGATCCTCGACAGCTTCCTGTTCGACCTTGATGGTAATAAACTGACTATAACAGCTTCGGATGCTGAAACACGTCTGGTTACTTCTGTTGAGGTGATGAATTCAAAAGGTACCGGACTTTTCGCTGTTTCTGCCAAGATCCTGCTCGATCCGTTGAAGGAACTGCCGGAACAACCGCTTACTTTTGATATCAATGACGAAAACCTGGAAATCTTTATCCATTTCCAGAACGGTAAATATAATTTTATCGGACAGAAAGGGGATACTTATCCGCTCCAAAAGCCGTTGAATGATAATGCAATTGCAATCATTGTGGATTCACAAATGTTGCTGAACGGCATCAGCCGCTCGCTTTTTGCAACTGCCGACGACGAACTTCGTCCGGTGATGAACGGTATCTATTTTGATATCCATACAGACGATTTGACGTTTGTCGCATCAGACGGACATAAGCTGGTTCGTTTGCGTAACCTTTCAGTGAAATCACCGGAAAGGGCTTCTTTCATTTTGCCTAAAAAGCCGGCTAACCTACTGAAGAACCTGCTGGGTAAGGAAACAGAAATGGTTAATATCAAGTTTGACGATAACAATGCTTATGTGAACTGTGCGAACTTTGAAATGGTTTGTCGTCTGATCGAAGGTCGTTATCCGAATTATAACAGCGTTATCCCACAGGAAAATCCGTTTAAGGTTACTATCGACCGCATCTCTTTCCTGAATGCATTGAAACGTGTATCTGTTTTCTCTAATCCGGCAAGCAGCCTGGTTAAATTGCAGTTGAAGGAAAGTGAAATGGTGGTTTCCGCACAGGATATCGACTTCTCCACTTCTGCTGAAGAAAAGATTGTTTGCCAGTTTGACGGAACAGAATTGAACATCGGTTTCAAGGCAACTTACCTTATTGAAATATTAAGTAACATCAATTCGGAAGAAGTAATTCTCGAATTGGCAGATCCCTCACGTGCCGGCTTAATTGTTCCTGCTGAAAACGAAGAGAATGAGGACCAGCTGATGCTGCTTATGCCAATGATGTTGAATGACTAATAAATAAGAAATGCAATTAAACCTGAAAAACCCGATAGTCTTTTTCGACTTGGAGACTACGGGTATAAATATAGTAAAAGACCGTATCGTTGAAATTTCTTTTGTAAAAGTTCACCCTAACGGCAAGGAAGAATCAAAGACGAGACGGATCAATCCGGAAATGCCCATTCCACCGGAGTCGACAGCGATTCATGGTATTACGGACGAAGATGTAAAAGATTGCCCGACCTTTAAAGAAATAGCCAAATCGCTGGCAGCACAGATTGAAGGCTGTGACCTGGCCGGATATAACTCCAACCGTTTTGATATCCCTCTACTGGCAGAAGAATTCCTTCGTGCCGGAGTAGATATTGATTTGAACAAACGTAAATTTGTCGATGTGCAGACCATTTTTCATAAGATGGAGCAACGTACATTATCTGCAGCCTATAAGTTTTATTGTGACAAAAGCCTCGAAAATGCTCACACGGCAGAGGCCGATACAATGGCGACTTATGAGATTCTGAAAGCTCAGTTAGACCGTTATCCGGACGATTTGCAGAATGATATTGACTTCTTATCCAAATATTCCAGTTTTACCAACAATGTTGATTTTGCCGGCCGCATGATCTACAATGAAGATGGCAAAGAAGTCATTAACTTTGGTAAATACAAAGGAAAGTTGGTGGAAGAAGTTCTGAAAACAGACCCCGGATATTATTCCTGGATTATGAATGGAGACTTCCCGCTGAATACGAAGAAGATTCTTACCGAAATCAAATTGAGAGGTTTTAATTCGAAATAACGCAATGAATAATTTTGAGTTTGCTAATCCTGTAAAAGTTGTATTCGGGAAAGGTACAATTGCACGTTTATCCGCCTTGATTCCTGCCGGAAGTAGAGTGTTAATGGTCTATGGAGGCGGAAGTATTAAGAAAAACGGAATCTATGACCAGGTGACAAATGCATTGAATGGTTTTGAAGTAACTGAATTTTCAGGAATCGAAGCCAATCCGCATTATGAAACCTGCATGAAGGCCGTTGATGTCGTTAAAAAGAAAAATATTGATTTTCTGCTGGCAGTAGGAGGCGGTTCGGTTATAGATGCCACCAAGTTCATTGCCGCAGCTTATTATTATGAAGGCGAACCCTGGGATATTTTATCCAAAGGTGGTGTGATTAAGAAGGCATTGCCACTGGGTGTCGTATTGACATTATCGGCTACCGGTTCCGAAATGAACGAGCGTTCTGTTATTTCACGCGCCGAAACCCGTGAGAAACTGAATTTTGCATCTCCGTTGGTATTTCCGCAGTTTGCAATACTTGATCCGGAAGTAACTTATTCATTACCGGCGAGACAGGTTGCCAATGGTGTTGTCGACTCATTTATTCATGTCGTAGAACAATATCTTACTTATCCGGTTAATGCCAAGGTACAGGATGCTTTCTCCGAGGGACTGATGAAAGTGATTTATGAGGAGGGGCTCAAGGTGTTGGATAATCCGCATGATTATGATATCCGTGCCAATCTGATGTGGGCAGCTACCAATGCTTTGAACGTATGGATCGGACAAGGGGTTCCTCAGGATTGGTCGTCTCACCGTATGGGATATGCACTGACTGCCCAATTCGGCCTGGACCATGCACAGACGTTGGCAATACTTTTGCCGGGCGTTATGACATATATGTTTAAGGAGAAACAGGTAAAACTGGCCCGTATGGGTGAAGTTGTTTTCGGTATAACCGGCGGAACGGAAGAAGAACGTGCCCGTCGAACAATCACGGCCTGCGAAGATTTCTTCCGCCGGATGGGGTTGAAGACCCGTTTGAGTGAATGTGGCATTACAGAAAACGACCTGGATGCATTGGCTGCTCCGGTGGATAGACAAGGCTGGCATCTGGGTGAACATCACAATATTGACAGTAAAGTAACGCGCGATATCCTGTTGTTGCGTTTATAAGGAAAAAGATACATCCGGGAGGAAAATTAATTCCATCCGGGAGAAAACCAAATTTCTTCCGGATGAAACTAAAATCCCTTTCAGATGAATATTTATTTGAATGAATAAGAATGATGCTGAAAGGTAAACATATCATATTAGGAATTACAGGAAGTATAGCTGCTTACAAAGCTGCTTATATTATCCGTGCATTGGTAAAGAAAGGTGCCGAGGTACAGGTTGTAATAACACCTGCTGGGAAAGAATTTATTACACCGATAACACTCTCTGCCTTAAGTAGTAATCCCGTTATCAGTGAGTTTTTCTCTAACCGCGACGGTTCATGGCACAGTCATGTCGATTTGGGGCTGTGGGCAGATGCCATGCTGATTGCTCCGGCAACAGCGTCGACAATCGGCAAGATGGCTAACGGAATAGCCGATAACATGTTGGTGACAACTTACCTGTCTTGCAAAGCGCCCGTTTTCATCGCTCCGGCAATGGACCTGGATATGTTTGCCCATCCTTCTACACAACAGAATCTGGACCGTCTCCGTTCATTCGGAAACCATATCATCGAACCAGCTGAAGGTGAATTGGCGAGCCATCTGGTAGGTAAAGGCAGGATGGAGGAACCGGACAAGATTATAGCAGTTCTGGAAGAGTTTTTCGCTTCCCGCACCGTCCTTGAAAAAAAAAAGATTGTAATAACAGCCGGTCCGACGTACGAAAAGATTGATCCCGTACGTTTTATAGGTAACTATTCTTCCGGGAAGATGGGATTTGCACTGGCAGAGGTCTCTGCACAGCAAGGGGCCGAAGTTACATTGATAGCCGGCCCGGTATCGTTGACGACCACGCATCCGAATATACAACGGATTGATGTGGAATCTGCCGAAGAAATGTATCAGGCGGCCATGACGGCTTTTCCCGGAGCGGATGCCGGTATATTATGTGCGGCTGTAGCCGATTATCGTCCGGAGATACAGGCAGGCGAAAAGATCAAACGCGAAAGCAAAGGGGAAATGATGCTTCACCTGATTCCGAACAAAGATATTGCTGCCTCTTTAGGGGCAATCAAACGGGAAGGACAGGTTTTGGTCGGTTTTGCTTTGGAGACAAACAACGAAGCAACGAATGCCGAAAGTAAACTGAAGCGGAAAAATCTCGATTTCATCGTGTTGAATTCGCTTCGTGACGCAGGCGCTGGTTTCCGTTGCGATACCAATAAGATATCCATTATCGACCGTCAGGGAGAAACAACCGGTTATCCGTTGAAATCAAAACAAGGGGTAGCTGTTGATATCGTAAACAAGTTGGCAACATTATTGAAATGAAAATGATTAAAAGACTGTTATTCCTGTTCCTGTTGGGAACTACATCCTTTATCGGTTATGCGCAAGATAGAGCAAACGAGTTTAATGCCCAGGTCAAAATCAACAGTGATAAGATCCAGGGGACTAATAAGCAGGTATATACTACTTTGCAGGACGCTTTGACGCAGTTTATCAATACCCGGAAATGGACGGATGCAACCTTTGGCATCAACGAACGGATTGACTGTACTTTTAATATCATTATCAACGAGGCTACCGATAACAGTTATAAGGCTGAATTGCAGATTCAGGCCAGTCGTCCGGTGTACAACTCAAGTTATGTAACGACTTTGCTGAATTTCCGTGATACACAATTAGACTTTGATTACACAGAGTTCGAACAGTTGGAATATACGGAGAATACGTTAAACAGTAACCTGATCGCTACTGTTGTTTTCTATTTATATACGATTCTGGGACTCGATTTCGATAGCTTTTCACCTAGAGGCGGAACAGCTTTTTTCCAACAAGCGCAACAGGTTGTCACTTTGGCACAGTCTCAAATGTCGTGGAACGGTTGGAAAGCCTTTGACAGTGACCGTAACCGACATGCAATAGCAACAGCATTGAATGAAAATGCTTCGGAAGGATATCGTGACATGTGGTACAATTACCATCGGAAAGGACTCGATGAAATGGCTGCTAATGTGGATCGCGGACGTACTACGATCTTGTCTTTATTGCCGACATTGGAGGAATTGAAGAAAACCCGTCCGACATCTGTCCTGTTACAAATGTTTGCCGATTCCAAATTGGATGAAGTTGTTGCCATATATTCCAAAGCGACAACGACCGAAAAGCAGGAAGGATACAAAATGCTTTCCAACCTGTATCCGGCAATGACAACTCGTTTGGAGCCACTTAAAAAGTAAAAGAGAATTATGCTGAGATCTTTATTCATACAGAATTTTGTCTTAATAGATAGTCTGGATATTCAGTTTGATAACGGCTTTTCGGTGATAACTGGTGAAACGGGAGCCGGGAAGTCTATTATTTTAGGGGCTTTGTCGTTGGTATTGGGCCAACGGGCCGACGGGAAAAGTATCAAGAACGGTTCGGATAAATGTGTGATCGAAGCAACATTTGATGTTTCCAAATATCAACTGGAAGAATTTTTTCATGTGAATGATCTGGAGTATGATCCGGAAATATGTATTCTTCGCAGGGAACTGTTTGCATCCGGCAAGTCGCGTGCTTTCGTCAACGATTCACCTGTGCCGCTTATCGTCATGAAGGAACTGGGAAGCCGACTGATCGATATACATTCGCAACATCAGAACCTGTTGCTCGGAGATAACCGTTTCCAGATGAAGGTAATCGATGTAATGGCGGAAAACGAAATCCTTCTGATCCTGTATCGAAAAGAATACCAGCGTTATCTCTCTTTGAAACGGGAGTTGAAAGATTTGACGGAGAAGGCTGATCAGAACCGGCAGGAAGAGGATTATATCCGTTTCCAACTGGAGCAACTGACGGATGCTCATCTGGTTGCCGGTGAACAGGAAGAACTGGAGCAGGAGTTGGAGACATTGTCGCATGCCGAAGATATTAAAGGATCCTTATATAAAATAACCGAATTGCTGAACGGTGAAGAACAGGGAAGCGTGCAGCTTATCAAAGAGGCCCTTTCGACCGCCGATTCGTTGGAAAGGTTTTATCCGAAAGCCAGGGAGATTGCCGAACGTCTGCGTTCTGCCTATATTGATCTGAACGATCTGGCCTCAGAAACCGATGTTCTCAAAGAAGATGTCGAGTTCAATCCTGAACGTCTCGAATGGGTGAACGAACGCCTGAACACTTTGTACACATTGGAACAGAAACACCGGGTTCCGACTGTGGAAGAATTGATTGCCATTCAGGATAAATATACGGAACAGCTACATGATATAGACTCTTTCGACGAGCAGATCGAGGGGATAAAAGCCCAGTTGGAAATATCATATCAGGAGTTACTTCAGCAGGCTGCTGTTTTGAGTGAGCAACGTAAGATCGCTTCCAAAGCTATTGCCTCTCAACTGGTAAAAATGGTTATTCCGCTGGGGATGCCGAATGTGAGGTTTGCCGTAGACTTTGTGGCTCGTCCGGAGCCGGAAAGCGATGGAATGGACGATATTCGTTTCCTTTTCTCTGCCAATAAGAGTGGCGAACTGCAACCGGTTGCCCAAACTGCTTCCGGTGGTGAAATATCCCGTCTTATGTTATGCATCAAGGCAATGATTGCCGGCTTCACAGCTCTTCCCGCTATTATTTTTGATGAAGTGGATACAGGAGTTTCCGGTGATATCGCCGATAAAATGGGGGATATTATGCAGGATCTGGGTACAAAGATGCAAGTGATAACCATTACCCATTTGCCACAGATTGCTGCGAAAGGTAAAGATCATTTCTTTGTCTATAAGGAAGATACAACGGAACGTACGATAACCCGCATTAAGAAATTGAATAAAGAAGAACGTGTTAAAGAGGTTGCCCGCATGTTGAGCGGTGCGTCACTAACCGGTGCTTCAATAGCCAATGCAAAAGAGTTATTGAAAACCAAACGTTGATTATGTCTGTTAAACCTTTTCTTCTCAGAACGGTCATAGATGTAATTACTAACTAAAAATGAACAGTCATGAAACGGATTAGCTTTATATGTTTGTTGATTTTATTGTGCAGTTTGCCGGGACAAGCTCAGTTTTGGATCAGTTTTGGTTGGAATGAGCCACATTGCCAGAGTTGTCTCTGGATGGAACAGGCCATGCGTCTGAATGGAAGACAAGCTGCCGATTATCATAATATCGTACATAAGTACGGTCAGAGAATAGAAAAGGAAGCCCGTAAGCATTACCGCTATTGGGATCAGTCTGCCAAGAAGATTTTTAATCTGCGTATGGAACGTGACCGTAAGTTACAACGAGTTCTTTCCCCTTCGCAGTTCCGTCTGTATGTTCATTTTGTTCGCGAACGTCCGCAGCGTATCCATGATTATCAGGGATGGTATAATAACCCCCACTATCCGAATTATCGTCCCTCCGATATTTGCTGGCGTTATGAAGATCATTACTGGCATAATCAATGGGAATATTCAAACGGACGATGGAATGGGCGTTTTGATGACGGCAAGTGGTATCGGGGTAAATATGATCGTCCCGGTCATCATGATAACGGACAGTGGCGTCCGGACAATCATAATCGTCCCAATAATAACCAGCATTTCAATAAACCGTCCAGACCGGGAAATGATCGTTACGATAAGGACAAAAGACCGGACAACCGGAGAGACCGCGACCATGATAGAGACAGGAAAGACAAAGACAGAAAAGAAAAGGATAAAAAGGAAAAAGACAATAAACGGCAGGAAAGTAAACGCTCTGAAGTTTACCGCAGAAGCTGAAAATTACTGATTGAACTTTCCGGAACATGAGTTTGTTCCTAATATAAAGAATAAACTCATGTTCACGCATTTTCTAAATATTCTGGCTACGGTTATCAGCGTGGTAAGCCTGCTGATCGTTACTTACGGGGCACTGGTCGCTTTTATCTCTTTTCTCGGAAACGAACTCAAGAGATTTACCGGACAATATTCAACAGTCAATATCCGTCGGCTGCGAGCGGAATTAGGTACTTATTTATTATTGGGATTGGAGTTGTTGATCGCTTCAGATATTCTTAAAACCGTCTTGGAGCCCAGTTTGGACGAACTGGCTATCCTTGGCGGTATTGTTGTTTTAAGGACCATCCTTTCCGTTTTTCTGAATAAGGAGATCAAGGAGTTGGATAGTGAAAAGGAGGCCTCATGAACTGTCAGGATTAGGATATGTCGTTAAAAATCGTACTTTTGCATTTCAGTAAAAGTAGACGGATGTTCAGAGTCAATAAGCGGATATTATTATTTATAGCAGGTTGCGTATGGATTATAGCCGGAGTCAATATTCTCCGGATCGGAATTCTTACGTGGATGCATGATGCCCATTACTCGGTGTTAAAGGTGGGAGAAGCAGTTATTGTGTTTCTGTTATTCCTTAATTTTGTGTTTTTACGTTTGTTCAGAAAGCATAGCCGTCGTATTGCCCAAAAAGGAGAAAAGAATTGTCCTTTTTCTTTCTTTGATGCCAAAGGTTGGATTGTAATGTTTTTTATGATCACTTTAGGAGTGGGAATCCGTCATTCCCGTATATTGCCGGACTCTTTTATTTCCGTTTTTTATACAGGTTTGTCATCTGCACTGATTATAACAGGAGTATTATTTCTTATTCAAGGGAAAAAACAGCAATAAAGAAAACTGTTTTGTTTCAAATTAATAGGAATCTGTGATAAAAGTAATGTAAAATATGTTTTTCAATAGTTTATTGCCGATTTTATTATTATATTTGTTACTAAACTTTTGTCGGATAGAAATATGAAAACTTTCTGTTTTTTATTATTGGCCTGTATAACAAATATTTTTGCTTCGTTTACTTTTTTGCGAAGTGAAAAGATTTTATTGCATACCGATCATTCTGATTACAGACAGGGAGATACTATTTCTTTTTCCGGAGCCTTACTGGAAGCGACTACTTTAGAACCCTCAACTTATAGTAAATATGTTTATATAGAATTAATAAACAGGGAAGATTCTGTTTTGTGCCGACAGAAATATAAGTGTGATTCCGCTTGTTTTAAGGGAGAGTTATTTCTGGAAACAGATTTGTCTTCCGGTAATTATTATCTGCGTGCTTATACTCGTTTGATGCAAAATTTTTCTCCAACGGCTTTTACTCTAATAACAATACCGGTCAATAACCTATCGACTACCCGGTATAGCGGTAGCATTCCCAGCCATGTTTATTTTTACCCTGAAGGAGGTCATTTGTTATCCGGCAGTTTGCAAAATGTAGCTTTTGAAGTAAAAGATGAAAATGGATTGCCGGTACAAACAACTGCTTCTCTGTGCAAAGGTTCGTCTGATACGGTTTATTCCAATTTGGTTACAGATAGCTATGGGATCGGTTCTTTTTCTTTTATTCCTGATTCTTCGTCTTTATATTATATTCGGATAGGGTCACATCGTTTTCCTTGTCCGCCTGTAACCTCAGTGCCTGTGTTGCAATTAAATCAGAACAGGGAACGAATTTGTTATAATATACTTTTCTCCGATGATGATGCCGATACCTACTCTTTTATGCTTTTCCACAGGGGAGCGGTCTGTTTGCAACAAAAGATCGATACAGCACATAGAAGTGGTGTTATTCCGTTTACAGATTATACGTCGGGGTTGATAGCCGGTATCTTATTGGACAAAAAGAACCGGGTGGTTTCAGAAACATTAATTTATTATGATTCCTGGCGCAGTTTTGCCAATCAATTTACAACAGAAGAAAAGGCAGCATTACTTAACAGTGATTTGTCCCGACCCATTCCTGATCTGGCACTTTGTATGGACTCAACGAATAAATTGAGGACATATTTGCTAACCAGAAAATGGGGACGCTTTATGTGGCAGGATATATTGCAGGATTCTTATGATTATCTTTATAAACCGGAAGATGTATTGGCTTTATCGGGATATGTTGAAACAGAATCCGGTCGCCCTCTTAAAAAAGGACATCTGATTGCCATTAATAATGATAAAGGCTTTACTTATGATGCAGATATTCTAAATGGACGTTTTGTTATCGGTGTTGATGATTTTAAGGAAGGAGAGAGTTTCTTTTTGCAAGCCTATAATGAGAAAGGGAAAAGTTATGATTATAAGATAATAATGGATAATGATACTTTTCCGGGTGTGGTAAATTTGTATAAAGAATTTTCTATGGGCATAAAGGAGCCTGCTTCTTCTGCCTATATTGATTCTTTTTCAATCTACCATCTGCCTTCTATCACTGTTACGGCTCGTATAAAGGAAGACATTCCCTCTACAAAAGAGTTTTATGGCGTAAATTATTTGGGTGAAAAAGAATTTGAAAATCCGTCGTATCCCAACATAATCCCTTACCTGGAACGAATGATCGGATTTGAAATATGTGAGATTCAGCAGGGAGAAGATGAAAAAATGTCTGTAAATGAGAAATATGAGATACGAACGACGCGGGGAGCGGCTTTAATTGGTAATTCAATTACCCGAAATGGGAATACGTTGGTTGTTTTGCTTGACGGATACGTAGTCGATACAACCTGGGCTTTGGAATCTCTGCATCCTGCGGATATTCGTTCTATCGAAAGACTTACGCCGGCACAGGCATTACGGTATACCTCTTTAGGCTTTACCGGAGCGATTCTTATTCGAACAAAAGGCAATGATAAAGTAGAGCCAAAGTCTAAAGGGGTGATATATGCCCCGGGTGGGTTGTCTGATATATAGCTTGTTTTTATCCGCTTGCCATAATCAGATGACTGCTGGTTGATATAATATTCTTATCTTTGCAGTAAAATAAGCATAGATTGTAGTTGTATAGTGGTTATATATTTGCAATTTATATAATAAACTGCTGATAATAAGGAATATGAAGGAAAACGAAATGGTATTCGGCATACGTGCCGTAATCGAGGCTATCCAGGCCGATAAGGAAATAGATAAAATACTTGTTAAGCGCGAGTTGCAGGGAGAACTTTCCCGTGAATTGTTCGAGGTGCTGAAAGGACGTGATATTCCTGTACAGCGTGTACCGGCCGAACGTCTTGACCGCCTGACCCGGAAGAATCATCAGGGAGTGATCGCCTTTATTCCAGCTGTTACTTATCAGCGTCTGGAAGATATTATTCCTTTCGTTTATGAACAGGGAAAGAATCCTTTCATCGTACTTTTGGACGGTATAACCGATGTCCGTAATTTCGGGGCAATTGCCCGTACCTGCGAATGTGCCGGTGTGGATGCCATTGTTATTCCGGCAAAAGGAAGCGTGACGGTGAATGCGGATGCCATCAAAACATCTGCCGGAGCGTTGCATGTATTGCCTGTTTGTAAAGAGAAAAGTATTGAAGAATCCATCCGCTTTTTACAGGCAAGCGGTGTCAAGGTATATGCAGCCAGCGAAAAAGCTTACGAGAACTATACTTCTATCAAATATGACGGTCCGGTTGCTATCGTAATGGGAGCAGAGGATAAAGGAGTTTCTATGGATAACCTGCGAATCTGCGACAGCATGGTGAAAATACCGCAGTTCGGAACGATCGGTTCCCTGAACGTCTCGGTAGCCAGCTCCATCCTGATTTATGAGGTTGTCCGCCAGCGTATGAATGAAGAACAAAACAACTAAAAAGATAAACACAATGAAAAAAGTTATTGCAACAACAAATGCACCGGCCGCCATCGGTCCTTACAGCCAGGCCATACAAGTAGGAAATATGCTTTTCGCTTCCGGACAGCTGGGTATCGATCCGGCAACCGGTAATTTCGTAGAAGGAGCTGTAAAGGAACAGACAGCTCAGGCTTTCAAGAATGTGAAGGCTATCCTGGCAGAAGCCGGTCTTGATATCAGCGACGTAGTCAAAACGACTGTATTTCTTGCTGATATGGGTGATTTCGGAGCGATGAACGAAGTATACGCCTCTCAGTTTGAAGGTGCTTTTCCGGCACGTTCGGCTGTTGCTGTAAAGACTTTGCCGAAGAATGGTTTGGTAGAGATTGAAGTGATCGCTGTAAAGGCTTGATAATCACTGTCAAAAAAATAAGGGACTTTTGAAGTTAAAAGTCAGGACTTTCGTTTTTAAAAGTCCTGTCTTAACATTTCAAAAGTCCCTTATTTTTTTCAGACAAGCCCGTATCTTTATTCTTGAGTCAGTGACAAACCTACTATTTTGAAACAGGAATCGCAATCACCTTCGATGAAATCGACTGTTTTTGTTCCGGCCGGCAAAGCGGGGAAGTGCAACTTAAAAGAGTACTCACCTGATTCCGGCATTGTGAAGCGTTCGTCCGGTGTGATGCCGTCTGCTGATGTTAGCGGATAATGAGTACCGTCTTCTGTTTTCAGGAAAGTGTCCTTACCGATACTTACCCAGTATCCGGGAGAGTTAAAGGCTTTCATATGGAAAATCGTTTCAGAACCGGTCAACTCTATTCTGTTGATCTCTACAGTTTCCGTATTGCTTGATTTTTCGATAGGAAAATCAACAATGGTCGTGTTTCCTTCCTTTTTCACAGACATAATACGGTCTGATTTGTTTACCCATTTGTTTAGCTTACGTTTAAGTAATCCTTTTCCGTATCCGCTCCAGCTATGCAGGATGATCCCTTCCGGTGAGATAATGACGTAGTGAGGTATTCCTCTTACATTATATTTAGCTGCCAGTCCGCTCATTCCTCCAAAATCATTCAGGTTTACCCATGACATATCTTTCGTTTTAGAAATCTCTTTCCATCCTTTTTCTGTGTCTGTGCTCAGACTTATGACAGTTACTTTGTCTTTCCATGTTTCGGATATTTCTTTCATTTCCGGCAAAGCCATCATACAAGGACCACAACCGCGGCTCCAAAAATCGACCAGGAGATATTTACCTTTATAGTCGGCCAGATGATGAATATTGCCTTGCAGGTCGTAGAGGTCGGTATCCGCCATTTCATCGCCTTCTTTCACTGTAACGGGAGGATAAAGACATACCGTGATTTCCTTACCAGCCTGAGAGTTTTTCTCATTATCGGATAACTTGTTGTATAAAGCAATCAAATCTTCCTTATAAGGATAGTTCTCCATGTATTTACTTTGCTTGCATTGGCCTAGCAATTTATCCATCCAGACTGTTCCTTTAGGAGTTTGCTGCATTATTTCGATTTCTTTTTGGGAGGAGATCAGTCGTAATGAATCCGTTTTTTCCTGAAGTTCTTTCATTTCATTCCTGATCGCATTCTTTTCTTCTTCGGAAGGATTGCCCGTCCTTCCTTTGGAGAACAAATCCATTAACTGTATATAGATTTCCTGTTCTTTATTGCATTCTTCCCGGCAAGCGTCGGCATACCGGTTTAAATCCTGCTGTTCCTGGATATCGGCCGATACATTCCATGTTCTGATAAGTTTATTATTACCGGTAACGGTTGTCTCTTTGCCGGGAGCCACCCACACATCCAGCCAGGTGTTTGGAAATCCTTTGTCATGGCTGGAGACCATTAATGCTTCGGGAGCATTGTCGACGGTTTCACCTTTGAAGGTAAAACATTCATTAATGACCGTATCCTGAGCGATCTGGCTCATGACTTGTCCGTCACTACGATAAAGGACAATCTGGGTACTGTCCTCCAGTCCGGAGATTTTGCCTTTTATCGTGAATTCGTTTTGTGCTTGTGCAGATATAGCGAATATAAGCGATACACCTGCTAAAAGTGCTTTTACCATATTTATATGAATTAAGTAAATGCAATATTACGATTTTTTCGTAATTAACAAGCAGGATAGGTGAAATATTATTGTTTACCGGCCGAATAATTTAGTAAGCAGATCTTTTTTTCCTATTTTTTGTAATGCCTGGGTTATCTGCCTGCGAAATTCCGGTTTATACCAGAAGAAGAATTGCCGTTGTGCCAGTTTCTGTTCTTTTGTACGGGCTGTATATACTTTTTCTAATGTATAAGGATGATAACCTGTGTAATATATCTCCGTAGCCAGCGTCATGGGTGTAGGAGTGAAGTCCTGTACCTGTTCCAGTTGGAAATGCAGTTTCTTGGTCTCGATAGCCAGTTTTGCCATATCTTCTTCCGTACAGCCGGGATGGCTGGAAATGAAGTATGGAATTAATTGTTGGTTAAGTCCCTGCTGCTTGTTGATACGGTCGAATATTCTTTTGAATTGTCCGAATTGATCGAAAGAAGGTTTGCGCATCATTTTCAGAACATTGTCTTCCGTATGTTCGGGAGCCACTTTCAGACGGCCCGATACATGTCGGGCGATCAACTCTTCCGTGTAGTTCTGAGCCGACTTATTTACGATTTCATCGTCGTAACGGTGTAACAGCAGATCATAACGTACGCCGCTACCGATAAATGAGCGTTTGATCTGTGGCATACTGTCCACTGCTTTATAAATGTCCAGCAACGGAGTATGGTCCGCATTCAGATTCTTACAGATGGCAGGAGAGATGCAGGACGGTTTTTTACATTTGGCACAAATACTCTGATCTTTACCTTTCATCCGGTACATATTGGCGGAAGGACCTCCCAAATCACTCAGGTATCCTTTGAAATCTGGCATTTCCGTGATAGCCTTTACTTCTTTCAGGATAGACTCTTTGCTCCGGGAAGCGATGAACTTTCCCTGGTGGGCGGAGATTGTACAGAATGCACAGCCACCAAAGCATCCCCGGTGCATATTTACTGAAAACTTGATCATCTCGAATGCCGGTATGATTTTTCCCTTATATTTGGGATGCGGCAAGCGGGTGTAAGGCAGATCGAACGAAGCATCGACTTCGGCTTCCGTCATAGGAGGGAAAGGAGGATTCACTACAATAGTCTGCTTTCCAACCTGCTGGAGAATACGCGATGCATTATATTTGTTCGATTCTTCTTCGATATGACGGAAGTTTTTAGCCTGTTTTAATTTATCGCGAAGGCACTCTTCATGTGAGAAAAGCACGATGTCATCGGGCTTTATCTCTTCCTTTCCTGTCAGATAAACTGTTTGGCGAATATCTTTTAATGAATTAAAAGATTCTCCGGCCTTCAGGCGGGTAACTAATTCATTCATGGGTAGTTCTCCCATTCCATAGATCAGGAGATCTGCCGGACTGTCGATCAGGATACCTGGTCGTAACCTGTCCTGCCAGTAATCATAATGAGACAGCCTGCGTAAAGAAGCCTCGATTCCACCGAGTACGACCGGTACGTCGGGATAAAGCTCTTTCAGTATTTTGGTATAGACAATGCTGGGATAATCCGGGCGCATTCCTGCTCGGCGATCCGGAGTATAGGCATCATCGCTACGTAACCGTTTATTGGCCGTATAATGATTGATCATCGAATCCATTGCTCCGGGTGAGACTCCGAAGAAGAGGCGGGGAATGCCCAGTTTCTTAAAATCACGATAATCTCCGCGCCAGTCCGGCTGCGGAACAATAGCCACCCGAAGTCCCAAGGCTTCCAAGGTACGTCCGATAACGGCAGCACCAAACGAAGGATGATCCACATAGGCATCCCCACTGAAAAGAATTACATCTATATAATCCCATCCACGCGCTTCAACTTCTTTCTTGGTGGTGGGCAACCATGCTTCCGGTCTGAATGTTTTCATGTTGCAAAGGTAGGAATTTGAGCTATAACTTTAGCTTATAGGGGATAGAATTTAATGATTGGCATATTAGGAAAGGATGTTTTACCTTTGTAACCGAAAAGAAAAATATAGGCGAAACGGCAAACATTATCAATGAGATATGTGTTCTCTTAATAAACATAATTATTAAAAAATAATACAGTATGAAAGCATTAACAGACGAAAAGCTCACGATCGTAGGTGCAGCAGGTATGATCGGTTCAAACATGGCCCAGACAGCTTTAATGATGGGGTTAACTTCTAATATTTGTCTTTACGACCCTTTTGCTCCGGCTTTGGAAGGTGTTGCAGAAGAAATGTTCCAGTCCGGATTTGAATATGCAAACATAACTTATACATCCGATATCAGCGAAGCGCTGAGAGGTGCCAAATATGTTGTTTCATCCGGTGGTGCAGCCCGTAAAGCCGGTATGACCCGTGAGGACTTATTGAAAGGTAATGCTGAAATTGCTGCTCAGTTCGGAAAGGATCTCCGTGCTTATTGTCCGGACGTAAAACATGTGGTAGTTATTTTTAATCCGGCCGATATTACCGGATTGATCACATTGCTGTATTCCGGATTGAAACCTTCCCAGGTAAGTACTTTGGCTGCACTTGACAGCACCCGTCTGCAAACAGCTTTGGCACAGCACTTCGGAATCCGTCAGAACCTGGTAAAAGGTTGCCGTACTTATGGAGGTCATGGCGAACAGATGGCTGTTTTTGCTTCTACTGCAACTGTCGACGGTAAACCGTTATTGGATTTGATTGGTACTCCGGAACTGACAGACGAACAATGGGAAGACTTGAAAGTGAAAGTTATACAGGGTGGAAAACGTATCATCGAACTTCGCGGCCGTTCTTCTTTCCAGAGTCCGTCTTACCTGTCAATCGAAATGATCCGTGCCGCTATGGGTGGCGAAGCATTCCGCTGGCCTGCCGGAACATATGTTCACTCCGGTAAATTCGACCATATTATGATGGCTATGGAAACAGAAATCACTAAAGACGGTATTTTCTATAAAGAAGTAGAAGGAACACCGAAAGAAAATGCAGAACTGGCAGAAAGTTATGTTCACCTGAGCAAACTGCGTGATGAAGTGATCAGCATGGGTATTATTCCTGAAATCCATCTGTGGCATACATTGAATCCGCACATGAAATAAGCCGTTTCTTATATGTTATATACGAAGAAGGGAGCGACCGTTAATCGGCACTCCCTTTCTTTCTTTGTAATTTTATTTATAATGTTCTTTCCGGGTACAGGGCATCCCACCATTCCGGTTCATCTTTTAGCCATTTGGCAAACCAGGCAAAGATCGTATTCTGCCATTCCAGGCGTTTTTTGTAATCAGCTACACCGTGGTTTTCTCCGTCAACCTGGATAAATTCCACTGTCTTGCCGAGTAGTTTCAATGCCAGGAACATCTGGATACTTTCGCCAACCGGGACATTTGTATCGGCATTGCCATGCAACAGCAATAACGGAGTTTTGATCTTGTCAGCGTTGAACAACGGACTGTGTTTAGTGAAGAACTCGGGGTTATTCCAAGGATAAGTTCCGGTATTGGCTACCGAACAGTAACCATATCCCCAATATCCTTCTCCCCAATAACTGCTCAATGCACTGATACCGGCATGGCTGACAGCAGCAGCAAATAAATCGGTGCGGGTTTGCAGATATTGTGTCATAAACCCTCCGTAGCTGGCGCCTGCACAACCGATCTTTTTAGGGTTTACAAAGGAATGTTCTTTACAGAACAATTCTGTGCCGCGGATAATTTCATCGGCAGTCGGTTCTCCCCAGGCATTTACGTGGCGGGCAGCAAATTCTTGTCCGAATCCGGTTGTTCCGCTGGGATTGAGCGTATAGACTACATATCCCAGGGCAGCATACATATGCATGGAGTAACTGAATTCCAAAGCACGGTTCGTCGGCGAAGTTCCTCCATAGTAATAGACGATCATCGGGTATTTTTTGTCCGGATCGAAATTTGGTGGCAGATAATAACGTCCCTGTATGGTTGTTCCGTCTTCTGCCGTGAAGTTCCAGTCATGAACTTCTCCAAGTTTAACATTTTTCAGTTTTTCAGCAGACAGGTCGTAGATCAGACGGTTCTTTCCACTTTTCAGGTCGTAAGCATATAAACGGTTTGCGTTTGAAGTACTTTGTCCGTAATAATACATTACCGGAGCTGTTTCTGCCAATGAGTAATTATAAACGACGTCTTCAGAAGTATTGATCTGTTTGATTTTCCCGTTTGCCGGATTACAGGTATAGATACGCAGATAGTCCTGGTCTTCCGTCATCATATAAATCTGACCGTCGTATTTGTTCCAGAGTGCACCAGTTACATTCGGATTGAAATCCTTGGTTAGTGCCGTTGCTTTCCGGGTAGCCGGATCATACAAGAACAACTGGCCGTCGTATGTATTTGAGATTTGTCCTTCCCTGATATTTAAACCTATTCCACCGAAAGCATTTCCCGATCCGCTAACCAGTAATTGTTTTCCGTCGGGAGAGAAAGTTCCGCCGTTCACATATTTGGCATGTTCCCAAAGGGTATCGACTGCCATCGTTTGCAAGTCGAGTTTGTATAACGAGTTGCTGGAATGAGGTAGAGATGTATAATCCGTTTCACTGGTACTGAACAACAGGTAACGGCTGTCCGGGCTGACATCATTAATATATGTACTGTTATGTCCGAATGTCAGTTGTTCGTATAGTCCGGATTGCAGATCGTAGCGCCAAATGAAATAACGGTTACGGAATCCCGGCAGACGGTCGTTCGGTTCGAGGATACGGAGCATGTCGGGGCCATCCTTCGGACCTTCCTCCTGTATGGTGAAGAGGAGTGTCTTTTCATCCGGGGTAAAGTTGAAGCTACCTTCCGGCAGGTTATCTGCCAGTATCTCTTCCTGCATGTTGGCCGGATCGACTGTCACCAGTTCCTTTCCATTCATGCCGGTACGGGTGAAATACATTTTATTACTGGTCGGCATCCAGCTGGCACTCATGATAAATCCTTTATCCTGCAAAAGGATACGTCCGCTGGCGGCTTCACGCAATTGAGCGTATGATTCGCTTTTTCCACCTTCCAGGCGTGTATAATATTTCACTAATACATATTTGCCGTTGGGAGACAGGCTAACGCCACGAAAGTTTGTTCCTTCCAGAATATCCCGTGAGGTATATCTTTTATCCGGATTAAGTGAAGCAACGACTTTCGCTTCTTCCTTACTTTTATAGATTGCCTTTAATGTAGGCGGACAGGTATCGTTGTCGGCTGTCAGGTATTTCACAACCACTTCATACCGGTGCGGTTCCATTGTCAGTTCAGAAGTTGCACTCACCGGTTTGTTATTTATATACACATCGAAAGAACCGGGGCCGGAAACTTCTAAAGTTCCTTTGGTATAACGGTCACTGTTCAGATAAAAGGAGAAAAGATGCAGGGCATATCCTTTTTCCGGAGCCTGGAAACTGATTATTCCAGCTGTATCTGCATCCAGAATGGTCGCGTTGGCGAATGCTTTGTCGAAAGGGACTGTCGATTTCAACAGATTTTTGATCTCGAAAGGTTTTCCGTTTACATTCAGGCTGTCTGCCATGATCGGTTTATTAACCGGAACAGGACCGGTATGCAGAAATTGCATCACTTTTATATCTTCTGCTGCCTGTAGAGTAAAGGCGGAGAGAAGTAATGCAGAAAGTAAATAGGTACATTTATTCATGTTATCTTGTATTAATTAATAGCGAATTCCGCTGACCATATAAAGTTCGTGGGTATCTTCCATTGCCTCGATATGAAAATAAGGTTCCATCAAGGCGGCAACTTCCCTAGCCGTAGGCAGGCCGAACGATATTCTGTTTGCTTGTTTATTGTGATGTCCGTTTATGTTTTCCCTCCCTTCGCTGTGGCAGATCACAAGTTCACCTCCCGGGACAAGTAATTCTGCCAGATGGCCGATTACCTCATCCGGATGTTCGAAATGAGGAAAAACACTATAGGCAATAATAAAATCGAACTGTTCGTCTTTCAGTTCCATAACATCCATGCAACGGAAATCGACTATCGGGGTAGCATATTTGTTTTGTGCTGCTTCAATCATCCGCGGCGAAATGTCTATTCCTGTAATATGGGCTGGCGAATAAGTTAACAGATACTGTTCGAGTACACCGGTTCCACATCCGACATCCAATATGCGGAGTCCTTTATGCAGAGTGGTCTGTTCCAGTATCTGATTGATTTTTTCTGGTGCATGATAGCAAAGTTCGTCCCAGCGATCTGCTAATGCATCAAAGAAACCGGCTATAACATTCATGGTAATTGTCCCTCCCATACAAAACAATCGGTGAATTGCTCTTTGAACTGAGTCGGTGCTTCGAACAATCCGAATACGGAGGAACCTGACCCAGACATAGAAGCGTAGATGGCCCCAGCCTGGTAGAGTGTTTCTTTGATCCGACCGATAACCGGATGTTTGCTGAAGACGCTCTTTTCGAAATCATTTACCATTAAGTTTTTCCATTCGGAAACCGGTTTGTTTATAATATCTTTTAGTGAGATTGCCGGAACTTTTGGGGTGACTAATGAATAGGCCTCCGGAGTGGAAACGGCAACATCCGGTTTTATCAGGCAGAAATGATAGCCTTTTAATGATAATTCGACTGGTTCGAATATATTTCCTGTTCCGGTAGCGAATACCGGTGTATTGCGGATAAAGAACGGACAGTCAGCACCGATGGAAGCTGCAATTTTTTCCAGTTCGTCTGCATGGATATCCAGTTTGCAGAAATCATTCAGCAATTTAAGCATGAAAGCGGCATCAGCCGATCCGCCACCCAGTCCGGCTCCGAAAGGGATCGCTTTAAGGAGATGGATTTCCAGAGGCGGTATTTCATATTGTGTTTTCAGCAGGTTCAGTGCTTTTATCACAAGGTTTTTTTCCATGGGAGCATCCACCTGTATTCCTGTCTGGGTGAAAGATAGTTTTTCAGCATTCACTATTTCAAGTGCATCTTTCACAGGGATAGGATAGAATACAGTCTCGATGTTATGATAACCGTCTGTCCGTTTACTAACAACGTTTAGTCCCAGGTTTATTTTGGCATTAGGAAAACAAATCATAGAATAGATCCTTTAAATTCTGTTTTTTAGACAAACGTAGGCAAAATAATTAGGATAAACAAACGTAACGTATAGCTTGTATAATCGAAGCTGTCATAAATCTAAAGAAAAGAACTTATTTATTTTTCAATTAAATAGTTGTCATGTAATTTATCGGTCGCTAAACATTTGTTTGAAAATAGCAAAAGCGACTACCAAATGAATAGTAGTCGCTTTTATGTTATACTGGGAAAGGGAAGAGGGATTACATATTTTGGAAGTCCTTTAACCTTTTCTGTAATTCTTGACGAGCAAAGAAGATACGACTCTTCACTGTTCCTAAGGGCACATTAAGTTTTTCTGCTATTTCGTTATACTTATAGCCACTTAAAAACATGGAGAAGGGAACCTTCAGATCATCGTTCAATCCGTTGATCGCTTTGGTGATCTCCTTGATTTGATACGCTTTATCCGGTGAATCAAATCCGGAATCATTGACAACATCCAGATTATATAAATCTGCACTTGAGTCAACAACTGTCTGTACACGCACAATCTTATGGTAATTGTTTATGAAAATATTACGCATGACAGTTAAAACCCATCCTTTGAAATTAACATTGTCAACGAATTTATCCTGATTATCTAGTACCTTTAATGTAGTATCCTGTAGCAAATCCTGAGCATCGTCCCGGTTCGCAGTGAGCATAAGTGCAAAATTCATCATGTTTTCTTGCAAGCTCAATAATTTTTGTTGAAATTGTATCCCATTCATATTACTAACTTTTTGAATGTTTATTGTCGGTTATGTGCTGTGTTTCAATACTGAAGCACAATACAAAAATATGTAATTTAAATCAATGAAACTAATTCTTTGCATAATATTAATACTTAACGCTCAATCTTAATATTTATAGGCTAAAAACGTCTGATACTGAGTAGGATTTACAAGTTTGCAGCTTGTATATGTCTAACATTTACAAGTTCGGTGTTGATTTATTCAACAAGGCATAAAATGAATCTTGAGCAATCAATACAAATATAGAAAATTATCGGATAAGAATAGTAATTATCATTAAAAGAAACAAGAGTAAATCGAATGCGGGTTTTTATAAATAAAGAGAGCGATGTCAGTAATTTATGTAATTTACCGACATCGCTCTCTTTATGATTGTCTTTTTTATATAATGAATTTATCTCTGACCTTCACCGATCATCTCTTCAGCCAGATATTTATCTGCATCTTTTTGGATATTAGGTAATTCCAAACCGTAACCTTTTATACGGTCTTCTCTTTTTAGGAGATATGAAATGAGAAGTGCAAGTATACCAAAACAGGTAAAGATAATCATTGGAATGGTATAATCGTAAGTCGGTTTTTCATTGACATAACCGGTTATACAGTATTTATCGAGTACTTTACCTATGAGGTAAGGCACACCCATTAATCCCCAGTTTTGTACCCAAAAAATAAGGGCATATGCTGTTCCTAACTTATTTTCCGGAATAATTTTTGGAACAGAAGGCCACATGGCTGAAGGTACAAGCGAGAAAGCAATTCCTAACAGGATAACCAGTACAAGTGCTACCAACCAATTATCCAGGAATGGTAAAGAGAATGTGAAATGGATGCATACAAGCATGATTGCACCGATCATCATGATGGTGGCACCTTTCCCTTTCCGATCGTACAGGTTGCCGAAGAACGGAGTCAGCAGGATAGTACCAAACGGCAGGATCGAGGGGATGATTCCGGAAAGAGTAGGTTCAATACCGAATTTGTTAATCATCAGGCTGGGGGCGTATTTCAGAAACGGGAATACGGCGGAATAGAACAATACGCATAAAAGGGCGACATACCAAAAACCTTTAAGGGTAATAATATCCAGGATATCTTTGGCACGGAAAGGAGCTTCTTCCTCTTCTTCACCTTCGTCGAGAATTTCCTGATCCCGTTTTTTATCCATTACAACGAATACGATGAATGACAGGAATCCGATGCATAATAAGATTAGTCCGATAAAGATAGGTATACTGATAGAATTATTGAAAGCCCGGCTCAGAATAGGCGTTATACCGATAGCCAAACCTGTTCCGATACGGGCACACGCCATTTCAAGTCCCATTGCTAATGCCATTTCCTTACCTTTAAACCATTTGACAATGATTTTCGATACGGTTATACCGGCAATCTCGATGCCTACGCCAAAGAGTGCATAGCCTAAAGAGGCAATGAGTAGAGGATAACCCCATTCGGTTCCGAAAACTGAAACTGTTTCACCACCGAAATCATGAGAGATACCGAACCATTTAATGAAAACACCGACCAGCATGATACCGGTGGCCATTAAACCGGTGAAACGTACTCCCATCTTATCAAGGATCATACCGCCGAAAATAAGCATTAACAGGAAAACATTGAACCAGCCGTATGCACTTGTAAATTTACCGTAGTCATCGCCACTCCACCCAAGGCCACCGCTCATGACGGGGGTTTGTAATAAATCCTGAAGCGGAGCCATCATATCTGTAATGAAGTAACCGCAAAGCATTGTAAATGCAACGAGTGCCAAAACCGACCATCGTGCCGTTTTGGATTCGCTCAATTTCATTTGAATTTGTTTTACCATGATATTTGTTTTTATTAAGTTGTATTATTTGTCTTCTTTCATGAAAAGGGGGAGGGCATCGGCTACGATGAACGTGCTTCCTCCGATAAAGATCGTATCTTCTTCGCCGGCTCTGGCTAACGCCCGTTCAACAGCAATGGCGACAGAGTCGCATGTGACGCCGCTAAGACCGTGCATCATACCCATGGCGGCAATTTCGGCTGCCGGCATTGCCCGTGGAACGGATGCCTGTGTAAAAAAGTAGAAAGCATCCTGGGGCATCAGGTCCAGCACACCGTTAATATCTTTGTCGTTTACCATGCCGACGATCATATAAGTATGACGGGAACGCTTCATTACTTCTTTCAGCTGCATGTTCAGATATTGCCATCCGCCGGTGTTGTGGCCTGTATCGCATATCACTTTTGGTTTTTCCTGCAAAACCTGCCAGCGTCCCATTAGTCCGGTGAATTCAACTACATGCTCGAATCCTTCGCGTACAGCTTCCTGAGGTATATCGATTCCCTGAGTGTAAAGCAGATTGAGAGCAGCCAGTACAGTTTTGGCATTTCTTACTTGCGCCACTCCGCCCAATTCACCGAATAGTTGTCCGTACTCGACGGAATCAAAATACCATTCGCCGGTATCCATCAGATATGATTCGTTTAGCAGGTCTTCCTGTGAAGCAAAATAAACCAGTGTCTCATTCCTGTGAGCTGCATCGGCAAATACCTGTGCAACGCTTTGGGTATATATTTCACCTACCAGTGCCGGAACTTTGGGTTTGATGATCCCTGCTTTTTCAAAGGCGATCTTTTCTACCGTATCGCCCAGGAACTGGGTATGGTCGAGACTGATATTCGTGATAATACTCAGGATAGGAGTGATAATGTTGGTACTGTCCAACCGTCCGCCCATGCCTACTTCGATAATGGCAAAATCAACTTCTTCAGCACGGAAATAATCGAAAGCCATGGTAGAAGTCAGTTCGAAGAAGGAGGGATTGAGTGGTTCGAAAGTGGTACGATGGCGCTCTACAAAATCTATTACATATTCTTTGGGTATCATTTTACCGTTGACACGGATGCGTTCGCGGAAATCGATCAGGTGGGGAGATGTGAAAAGTCCGACTTTATATCCCGCCTGATGAAGGATCGCTGCCAGTAAATGGCTGACGGAACCTTTTCCGTTTGTCCCTGCTACGTGGATTGTCTTATAGGCTTTATGGGGATTCTCCAGATAATTGTCCAGTGCAATACTGGTGTCCAGTCCCGGCTTGTAAGCGGATGCTCCGCTGTGCTGAAATACCGGAATGCTTGTATATAGATAGTGAAGCGTTTCTTCGTAAGTCATGCTGTTAGTTTTTTATAATTGGCAAAAGTACTTAATTTTATTTATACCTTTGCACCCCGTGAATATAAAAGTACAAAGAGATGAGTAAACAACGTATAGCTTACACTCCTACAGGAGGGGTATGTTCTAAAATGATGATTGTTGACGCTGAAGACAATGTGATTACCGGAGTTCAGATTGTAGGCGGATGCCAGGGAAACACACAAGGTTTATCAAAATTACTGGTCGGCATGGAAGTACAGGACGCCATACAACGATTGGAGGGCATCGATTGCCGTGAACGGGGTACCTCTTGCCCGGACCAACTGGCACAGGCTCTAAAGAAATTGAGTTGAACCCTGTTGCCAGGTTTTATTTCCGACGGATTAAGGGATATCTTTCACGATCCTGAATCCGTTGTTGAAATGTTTACTTCCCGGGTAAATATAATAATGACAGGTAGGACGGCAGCTCGCCCGTTCGTTGAACCAGGTACCTCCACGTACGACAGCATATAGTTTGCCATCCTTTTCAAAACTGTCGGAACACCATTCCCATACATTTCCGCTCATATCATGGATGCCCAGTTCATTCGGTTTCTTCATGCCGACCGGATGCGGTTTGCCTTCCGAGTTTCCGGCATACCATCCCAGGCTGTCGAGTTCCATCCCTCCGCTGTACAGATGATCGCGTTTACCGTATAATCCGCCGCGGGCAGCATATTCCCATTCTTCTTCTGTCGGCAGACGTCCGCCCGCCCATTGGCAATAAGCCTGTGCTCCGTACCAGGTAATATAAATGGCCGGATGTGCTTCATACCCGGGGATCGGTTTCCCTTGTCCGATTCCCCAGTTACATTCATAATATAAGGGTTGTCCTGCATCCGGCCCTTCTTTTACCACCTGACTTCCGTAAGCTTTTAAAAAAGCGGCAAACTGGAAATTGGTTATTTCGTATTTACTGATGGAAAAACTTTTAACCGTTACTTTATGGGGTGGATTATTGTCTTCTTTATAGGTTGATCCCATTGTAAATGTACTGCCTTTCACTTCAATCATTTCCGGATTGATATTGGTCGACAGCCATTTGCGAAATTCTATATCTTTTATCCGTTTCCGGGCTTCTTCGCGATCTTCCTCCCTGACATCACTTTCGATGAATTTGTTGAGGTAAGAGATGGATATGTCGTATGCTTCATCCCCTTTTAGCGGAAGCAGGCGTTCGTACATCGTTGACAGGGCAATATATCCGTCGGTTCGTTCCGGGTCCAGGCGCACTCCCTGTTCATATAGTTTATATGCTTCTTCCGTGTATTTATTGATTTGAATAGCACTGCCGCTTAATGACAGCAGGTTGTCTGCCTGCCGGATGCAGTCATCTGCATAGGGATTGATCTGGTTACTGATGAGGCGGGCGAATTTCGTCTTTTTCATCTCTACCGGGATCAGGCGATAGAACTGACGTAATGAGTCCGGCGATAATTTTTTCATGATACGGGTAAGGAGAAACTGGCCGGCATATTTGTCCATATTATGCTCAATAAATGAAATACGGATGGAATCCCGTTCTTGCTGGGCTATACGTAACTTCAAGTCAGTCTGGGGTTCGAAAGTTTTGGCAGCCATTTCTTTCTTGATAGATTCCAAGGCAGCTTTTGCCATTTTCTTATTACCAAGACGTTTGTCTTTTTTTGCTCTCAAATCATGTAAATACATGGAAATAATGTTGAGGCTATCTATTCTTTGGTTAACCTGGCTGGTCTTATTTAAATAATTTGTATATCCCATATGTGTTTCAGCTCCCCTGTATTTGAGATTGTGCGGGAAGTCGGAGAGGTTACCTTCGATGTATAGAGTGTCTTTATCGATTAGGAGGTCACAGTAATAAAATTCATCTTCAATAGTTGTACATAACCATAAATGCTGGGGAATATCCGATAAGGTCCCTCTCATTTGGAAAGCATCTTTTTCGATCCGCATGGAGTTGATGATCCGCTGGTTATCGAATTGTTTCAGAAAGAAGACAGTACCGTCTTTTATGCCTGTTATATGCGCTTGTATTACGTACCGGTCGTTTGCTGTTAGCCATGAGGTACAGCAGAGAAGTAACAAGCTTATCAGTATTTTCATATTTATCAGTATATTCTATGGTTCATTTATAGTTATTCCTTACTTATGCCACTGCCTTGGCATAGTTGTGCATTGCCTGTGGCACAATTGTGCGCATGTAGTAGCACTTTTGTGCCATAGGTAATGCACTTTTAGTCAATAATAAGTTTGTAACCGATTCCCCGTACATTCAGTATCTTTATACTGGGATCGTCCGATAGTTTATGACGCAGCTTTGTAATGAAAACATGAAGGCTGCGGGCATTAAAGAAAGAGTCGTCGCCCCAAAGGTCGAGTAAGACATCTTTCATCGGTAATACATGATCCTTGTTTTCGCAAAGACGTTTGAGTATTTCCGACTCGCGGTTGCTTAACAGTTGCTTTTTTCCACAGTATTGCAGGGTTTGCGTGATGGAATCGAATGTATATTGTCCGAGGTTGAAGGTCGACTTTTCTTCTTTACGGACGGTGATCTTATTCAGCAGGGCTTTGATACGGATGATCAACTCGGCCATGCCGAAGGGCTTTTTGAGGTAATCGTTACCGCCCAGTTCGAAGCCTTCGACCACATCATTCGCTGCTGAACGGGCCGAAAGGAAAAGGACAGGGATCTGGCTGTCGGTCTTGCGGATATGGCGTATCAGGGTGAAGCCGTCTATCTTCGGCATCATGATATCTGTTACAATGATATCCGGTTTTACTTCTTTGTAAAGAGCCAGGCCTTCTTCGCCGTCGGCTGCCAACACGATGTCGAACTCTTCGCCATCCAATGTATCTTTGATGATCATTGCAAGGGTCGGTTCGTCTTCAACCAGTAATACTTTTATCTTTGCCATAGTCTTTCTTTTCTTTTTCAGTTTTTAAAATGGAGGGTAAATGTGGTTCCTTTGCCCGGTTGGCTTTTTACAGATACCGATCCTCCGTGTTTGCTCATCATGTCCTTTACGTAATAAAGTCCCAGGCCGAATCCTTTTACATTATGCAGGTTACCACTGGGTACCCGGTAGAACTTATCGAATATATGTGGCAGGCTGGCTTCACTGATACCGATTCCGTTGTCGGTAACGGAGATACGGATCCCGTTTGTCTGTGTCTCTGCCTGTATGGAGATATTACAATAAGGTTTGTCTCCCGAATATTTCACGGCATTATCGATCAGGTTTCCCAACATATTATAGAAATGCGTGCGGTCTGCAAATACTGCAATGTTGTTCGGGATATTTACGGTGAAGTTGACAGGCTTACCGGCCTTTAACTTATGTTGTTCAATGAGCGGGGGAATGATATCCGTGATAGGAATCGATTCCTGTTTCAGACGGAATGTATTGCGATTCTCTACCGAAAGCGTAAGGATCTGTTCGACCAGGCCGCTTAGCTGGGTCAGTTGTTCACGGATAATTCCGAGGTATTTCTTTTGTTTCTCGTTGGCGTTGTTGTCGTAATTGAGTAATACGTCGTTGGCCGCATAAGCAACGGAGATCGGTGTTTTCAGTTCGTGTGTCATATTGTTGGTGAAGTCCGTTTTCAATTCTTCTACGGTTTTTTGCCGGAGAATAGTATGGATCAGATAGATAAATGCTATCAGGATCAGGATCACGAGCAGGAGGGAGGAGATGAGTATTCCTGCCATTTGTTTGAATACCAGTTGAAAAGGAGTTTTTAATGTTAATCGGTAATATTGCTCCGATTGTGTAGAGATCGGATAGTTGAATTGGGAGGCTTTATCCCAGTTCTCTGTCGCAATAACAGAGTCGGTGGACTGGATGCTCATTACTACCTTCGGCAAGCTGTCGACCAATTGTACGACTTCCAGCTTGTGAGGTACAAAAATATCAAGCTGTTTGAGTTCTATGGAAAGGAGGCTGTCGTATTTATTATAGTTGACTGGCATGAGTGAATCTATTTTCATGTGGAGGGCTTGTTGTATTTGCCCTTCCAGGTCGGTAAGCAAACTAAGATATTCATTCAGCGATTTAGATATATCCTTATTTTTGAATGGATTCTTATCCGTATGGACGGCAAAAGTATCCATCATTCCTGCTTTTTCAGTTTCTTCATTCTCTTCTTTTGAAAAGGTAAAACTTTGACTTATCTCTCCATGGGTTTCTCCTTGGGTCAATTCGTCGATGCGGATAAATATTTCCTTATAATCAGCCATACGCATAGCTTCCTCTATGTTACCATTGATTTGTATCCAGGTCGAGTCATACAATCCTTTCAGCCAGTATCCCTGCGAGAACAACAGTGCCGCCAGTGATATACTGATCAATGCGGCTATAATCTTGAAGCTTAATTTTGTTTTCATGTCTAAAACCTCTTCTTTCAGACAAAAGTAATGGATAAGTTCGGGAGTTTCGGGGGTATGATAAGACTAAATAACACTTCCCGGATGAGTAGAAAGCCAATTCATAATAAGCCCTATAATTATGGCAATGGTGAAACTGGCAAGTGTCCCGATCAGAACATACTCAGTAGTTTTGATTTCTTTACTTTTACTCAATTCTCCAAATCGAAAAATAGATTTGGCCGCTAGAAGAAATCCTATTGCTTCAATTTTTCCAATCAATATAAAAGTTATAATCAATATTCGTTCGAGATAGCCAATCCATTGACCTGCATTTTGAAGACTTTCAGATACGTTACCTTTATCTCTCCATCTTTTGGTGAACAGTCCGAGGAATATAGATGCAGGTTTTAGTATAAGCAGATAACCGATCAGATATATCCAACATTTGTCACATTTCATAATGTTTTGAAGTATATCTCCGACAGCTGCATATTGTTTGGTTATTACCACCCATAACGTACAAAGTACCAGGATGTGTAAGACCTGATCTATGATAAATGAATATAGTTTCTCTTTCTGAGTGATTTTCCATAAGTCGATGGCGAAATGTGTTATGAAAATAACAGGAATGATGAACCAACAATTCCATAGTCCTGCAACAATATAAGTAACCAAGGCTTGTGTCAGGCTGTGGATGATATGATATTGGTATTTACCTTCCCGTTTTTTTCTTACAATTTTATTTGTTTGTAAAATGAAATCTACAATCAAATGGGAGAATAATAGTTTTAGTAAAAGATTCAGGTCTGTTAATTCCATAATTATTATTGTATTAAGGTTGTTGTCAATTGTTCATAGCGATTCAGGTAAAGTTCTATTAAGTTTACTTTTCCCCCAATTAATAGTTTACTGATTGCTTGTGATGATTTTTGTAAATCATCGGCAATCTCTTTTTGTGTTTTACCGGTTGATAGAAACAAAAATATTGCCTGAGCCTGTGTGATCGTCCAATTCGAAACAATATCGTCAACCAAAGCGGTGCTGACTATAAATTCTTCATTGAAGTTTTCCCAGGGAGTTCTGATTGCCAGCTTTTTTGAACGGCCTAATTTATCAAACTCCCAACCGGAGTTACGGAAAGCTTCTCCATCGGATTCGATTACACTTTGTTCTCTTTCAAAATCAATTGTTCCCAGACCTAATGCAACCCGTGCGTCCCATCGGAAAGCGGTGGGTGACTTAGCCTGCAATCCAGCTCGTATCAACAGAGTAATCCTTAATGCTTGTATGGGGTTGTCCACTAGTATTTGAAAGCTGTCGCCGCGATAGATATCCAGTCGGTTCTCTCCCCATTTTCGGGTGCATTGTATAATACCCTGAATAGTGTCCAGCAATAGATTTCTGTCTGCTGGATTTATGTGAGTAGACTGAATGATATCTCCTGTAATTACTCCTTTTATTTTCATATATTTATGGAAAGGTTTTATCCGGAAGCAAATATACTGATATTTATTAAAAGAACAACCTATTTGGGTTGATTTAATAAAAACAACCTGTTTGGGTTGATTTGGGAAAAACAACCGGAATAGGTTGATTCTTGTTGAAACGATCGATTATGGAAAGTTCCAGGCGGAAATACTCTTTTCAATTACTTTCTAACTGATCCTTTGCGGATTGCAATGAAACAGAATAATCCTGTTTGCTTCAAGTTTTCGGTACTTTTATTCCGTGGTTGCAAAAAGAGCGTATCGGCCGTAATCCCCGTACCGGTATCGCTTGTGCAATACCGGCACGTACAAGTGTCAAGTTCAAACCCGGAAAGTTTTGTTTTCAGATTTGCGGAAAGATCGGTACGTTGGCCGGGCATATCGGCAAAGGGGAGATTGCCTATGAAGAGGTGCTGGTGTTGGCAGGGAAGATGACGGTGGTGGAGTTTTGCGGAGGGTGAAGAGCTATTGAAAAATAAATAATAATACAATCGTATATGCTGGCGGTTTACGATCAGTAATTTGGGTTAGATAATCAGTGATTTATATACTTTTATATTGAATACTATTCTGTAATTTTGTGTCATAACAATAAAAATAAGAATTACATATGACAGCAATGAAGGTTAAAGGTATGATTATGGTAGTGATCATGATGTTATGTATCCCCATAAATGCACAGACGCAAAGTGATAAGACATTGGTTGCTTATTTTTCGGCAACAGGAACGACGGAGAAAGCAGCGAAGTTGATTGTAGAAGTTACAGGTGGAACGCTCTACGAAATACAACCAGAAAAAGAATACGTCACTGCTGATTTGGATTGGCATGATAAGTCTTCACGTAGCAGTGTAGAGATGTCAGATGCTAAATCACGTCCTGCATTAAAATCTAAACCGGAAAATCTT
>NZ_JAMOKS010000027.1:0-93036 GCF_023656785.1 Parabacteroides caecihominis | reverse complement strand
TGAATATTGTTAGCCAATGTGTTAAAAACAAAATCTTGTGATATTTTTTTGACGAAAAATAACACAGGGTAATAATTATTTCATATATTTGTCGCGGATATAAAATGTACAGAGTTCTTTTAGTACTAAGTTATCAACGCCAACTAAAAAAACACTTGGTGCTAAAGAATTATTGAAAATTATATCTAATGAGAATTAGAACAGACCATTGTTTCGCCAAAGCAATGGCTATTGTATGTTCAAATAAAAACCATCAATTATGTTGAAAAACTTTAAGCCTGTAGGCTTATTGCTGTTGGCCGGTACACTGGGTATTCCCGGATATGTATTTGCGGATACGGTTACAGCAATGCCAAAAACAAGTATTTCCCAACAGACTGGGAAAGTAACGGGAACAGTTGAAGATGAATTCGGTCCTGTAGCCGGAGCATCTGTCGTAGTAAAAGGTACAACTAATGGATCGATTACCGATATGGACGGTAACTTTACATTGGAGAATGTAAAGAGCGGTGACATTATTCAGATTTCTTTTATAGGGTACTCAACCCAGGAAATCAAGTACACTGGCCAACCGGCTTTACAAGTAAAACTGGCGGAAGACGCTCAGAAACTGGATGAAGTCGTTGTAACAGCTTTGGGTATCAAACGCGAAAAGAAAGCGTTGGGTTATTCGGTAAGTAGTGTGAAAGGAGAAGAACTGACTGAAGCCGGTACACCGATGAATGCTATGCAAGCTCTGTATGGTAAAACTTCAGGTTTACAATTACAATCTACAGCTTCCGGTCCTTCCGGTGGTATGAACATTAAGGTTCGTAATGCCATTTCGTTGACAGAAGATTCTTCTACGCGTCCATTGATTGTAGTAGATGGTATTCCTATTCATGATGAAAATACCGGACAGTCTACCAACAGCCGTACCGGTGGTGACCATGGTACTGGTTTGAACGACATTAACCCGGAGGACATTGCTTCCATTGAAATTCTGAAAGGAGCGAAAGCGGCCGTATTGTATGGATCGGAAGGTGCTAACGGTGTCATGTTGATTACTACTAAAACCGGTGGTAAAAAAGGATTAGGTATTGATTTCGGTATCAACCATTCCTGGAATGTGGCTGCATACTTACCTGAATTGCAGAATGAATTCGGTACAGGTTCGAGTCCCGGTACTGCCGCTTTAAAAGAAATCTCTAAAGATGGTTTCTATACAATGACTGACCCGCATACCGGACAAACTGTCGAGTCTTTGTGGAGAGGTTCCAGTTATAACTTCGGTCCACGTTTAGATGGCCGTCAGTTGTTATGGTGGGACGGTCAATATCATTCTTATTCTGCTCAAAAGAATAATCAAAGAGATTTATATCGCACAGGTGGTCAAACCAATGTGAATTTTGCATTGAGTAATGGCGGAGAGCTGGGGTCTTTCCGTTTGTCATACAACTATCGTGATTACAATGCTATCTCTTATGGTGCAGATAACAAAGCCCACTCATTTAGTTTTGCAGCAGATCTGAAAGCAAATGACTGGATTAAGGTGAAAATGAATACCAACTTCTCGAATACGAAAGATCACAATGCTCCGTATGCCATGCAAAGTTTTGCAACTTATGGTTTCCCTCGTGAACAGGATGTCAACTTGATCAAAGATATGTATCTGACAGATGAAGGTTACAATTATTTCAGCATGAACAATTCTGTTACGCAGATGGCTCCTTATACCAGTTATTTCTCTGGTTATTATTGGTCACAATTGCGTAACTCGAATGACTTTGACCGTAACCACTTGATTCAATCATTGAACGTTGATGTAACATTCAATGATAAGTTCTCTTGGACTACGCTGGGTGGTATTGACTGGACGGTATCCGATCAGGAAATTAAGCAACATGTCAGCAAGCCGTTGTCTTACGAAAATAAGCAAGGTTGGTATCAGATTGCGAACAAACGTAACATGATTATGTACGGTCAGTCTTCTTTCAACTACAATCAGACATTCAATGACGTTTGGGATTTATCAGCCATGGTCGGTGGTGCTGTTAAGTATAATAAAGAGGAATATCAGGAACAATACGTAGCGGAAACATTCGCTATTGAAAACTGGTTTTCTTTGAGTAATACGCGTGAAGACTTCGGACCTCGTTCCAGCCGTTCTCGTGGAAATGACTTATTGTTGAGTGTGTTCGCTTCTGCTCAGTTAGCTTATGCCAACCAGGTGTATTTGGAAATCCAGGCTCGTAATGACTGGTCTTCCATCCTTCCTCCGGAAAATAACCATTACTTCTACCCAGGTGCCAGCTTGTCATGGATCTTCACGGAAGCATTCGATATTCCAAGTTTGAACTTTGGTAAAGTACGTGCTTCTTGGGCCGACGTCGGTCGTCCGGGTCCTCGTTATTATGGTAACGTAGACTTCTCGTTAGGTGCTTATGGTGGACAACCTACCATGTCGTTACCTGATTATTTGCCACCGGCAGACTTTGCTTCAGCAACTGGAGGATTCCCGGTTCCGAACTTGAAGCCTGAACGTAAACGTGAATATGAAATCGGCTTAGAAGGAGCATTCTTACCGGGTAACCGTATCGGTGTAGATTTCTCTTTCTTCCATAATAATACATACGACCAGATCACGAAGTTAACAGTGCCTTCTTCTTCCGGTTTAACCGAAGTTCGTATGAATGCAGGTGATATCGCCCAAAGTGGTATTGAATTTTCTGTGAATACAAAGCCGATCATGACGAAAGATTGGACATGGGAAGTTGGATTCAACCTGGCGAACTATTCAACCAAAGTAAAGAAATTGGGTAAAGGTATTAATCAGTTGGATATGTGGGGCGCTACCGGTGCTTCTGTTCGGAGTATTCCTAATGGCGAATATGGTGAAATCTATATTTATCCATATCAGCGTGACGAACAGGGTAACCGTATCGTAAACCAGGGAACCGGTGTTTGGGACTTTGATAAAACGAAAATGATAAAAGTTGGTAAGATTACGCCGGATGTTGTCGGTGGTTTGACTACAAGCCTGTCATATAAAGACTTTTCTTTGAGTGCAGTCTTTGACTTCCAGTTCGGTGCAACCATGATTTCTCAGACAAATATGTTTTTGTTAGGTAATGGTTCCGGCGTTGAATCATTGAAGTATCGTGATGAAGCCCGGGGTGGTCTACCTTATTATGTGAATACGGCTGGCGAACGTATCAAGTTGGATAGCCATTCAGCCGCTGTACCTGCTGATTCTTTCTACCCATTTATTTTGCATGATGGTGTAATTACTCCTGGTGTTACAAGTGATGGAAAACAGAATGAAAAAGTGATCTCTGCTGAACAATACTACAGTCAGTTATATTGGCAGGGAGGTATGGATTTGTCTGAAGACCAGATCTATAAAAGTGATTACATAGCTTTGCGTTCTTTGTCGTTCAACTATAATTTACCAAAAAGTTTCGTCTCAAAGTTCAAGATTCAAAGCGCACGTATCAATGCCTTTGCAAACAACTTGTGCTATATTTATAAGGCAATTCCGAATGTAACACCGGAATCTACACAAGGTACTAACTCATTTACAGAGGTTAGTAGTATCCCGGGTATCCGCAGTTTTGGTTTGGGTCTTAATGTTTCATTCTAATCAGTATAACAAAGTATGAATACAATCAGAAAATATATAACCAGTTTAGCTTTAGGCGTTGCCGTAACCGGAGCAATGGTGTCATGTGACACACTGGATGAGAAATTTTATAATCCGGATAAATTGACGGAAGCTGACTTCAGCTTGCTGTTTGCTTCTGCTCAGACAAAAGGACATTTGTTCCGGTATGATTACGGTGCGACTTACCATTACATGAGAGGTTTCGGTAAGATGTTAGGATTAGGTGTCAGTCCATTGTATCTGGATAGAACTCAAAACAATACGATTGTCCGTCCGTGGGATGGCTGGTCAGGTACTCCGTTTAATGAGTTTATATTCACACAGACTTGTACCAATTACAGCAAGGAACTCAGTGGCATGAAATTGCTGTATGCCGACATGACAGAAGAAGAGCAAGAACAAAACAAAGTGTATATGCTTTGTAGTGATATTATCCGTTCTTATGCATTCCAACGTGCAACAGACTTGTACGATGATATGCCTTATTCAGAAGCCGGAGGTGCTTTCCAAGAACTGTTTTACCCTAAATATGATACACAAGAAGAGATTTACATGAATATCATGGAAACTCTGAAAAATGCAGCTGCTGAATTAAGTGAATATCAATTTCAAACAGATGCACAAGAGTCAAAATTCTCTTCTGTAGATATTTTGTGTAACGGTGATTTGGACAAATGGATTCGTATGGCAAATTCTTTACGTTTGCGTATGGCAATGCGCCTCTGCCATGTGAAACCGGATGCAGCTCTTTCGACTATTAAAGAGTTGATTGCCGAAAACCGCATGTTGACAGAATATTCACATGATCTTGGTTTTGAAGAACAGGATAAAACACATGCCTTCGAATTGACGTTCTTCCGTGGTTTGGATGAACGTGGATATGAATCAGGTGCACCGGCAACGATCATTGAAGATATCATGAATTATGAATATCAGCCAGGTGATGAAAATGGTATCACTCGTCACGATTTTGACCCACGTTTGTATGCCATGTTCCAACCGGATATCCACGGACGCTATATTGGTTTGCCATTAACAATAGAAGAAGCTGAAGCGGAACTTCCTAACTATTATACAGAAAAGGAATTGACTGATATGTATAATTTTAATGATGTGGTTACTAATCCGTGGAATCCGGAACGTATTCCTACAATGTATAACCGTCGCACTTACTTCAATTTCGATATGAAGTTTCCGGTAATGGGTTCAACAGAAACAAACTTGTTATTGGCTGAAGCCGCTGTACGTTGGCCGGGCGAGTTAGGTAATATCGATGTTAAAAGCTGTATTAAGAAGGCCATTGATGCTTCTACTCGTTTCTATTATAACGTGAACAAAACAATGAGTTATAATGAATCTTCTCTGCCGAGTATTCTGTATGTTCAGGCAAAGGCTAAAGCTCCGGAATTGGACGAAGATCATCTGGCTGATTATGAAGAACTAGCTGCTAACAAGTTTGCTAGTTTGGCCTCAACAAAAGATAAACTGAAATTCATTTTCGACCAGAAGTTCTGCCACATGAATATCATGAATCCGTATGAAATTTACAACGAAGCTCGTCGTTTGGTAAAAGACTTCGACGGAGAACTGCCTTTCGTCTCCACTCCTAATGTGGTATTCCAGGAACGTATGTTCTATCCGTCCAGTGAGTTGACTAACAACGGTGATAACTTTGCAAAAGTTGCTCATAAGAATACATACGACACACCAGTTTGGTGGACAGGACGTACAACTCCTGCAGAAAACCATAATGGTAATGCATTGTAATAAACATTAGCTTAATGCTACATAACCGCAAAGGCTGTCGAGAAACTTTTTCGACAGCCTTTATTCACTATAAAATGTACTGCATAATTTAACAAAATGAGTAAAAATGAAATCGATTAATATGATCCTGTATTGGGTAATAGCGATGGTGATCGGCCTATCGGCTTGTGGTGATGACGATGAAAAGACAATACCGGCTCATACAGAAGAGGAGAAAATATGGATTGCCGATAATCAGAAATATTTTCAGGAAAAAAAGGAAGATGTAGAGGATGACGGACAATTACTGTATCAGCGATTGGTCGTGGATGAAGATACGCTTTTGTATCGTGTACTGGAAACGAGTCAAATAGATTCTTTCCCTGAGATAGATGCTGATGTAAAAGTTTCTATGTTAGGAGTAATTCCGGTTTCC
Organism: Parabacteroides caecihominis; assembly: GCF_023656785.1. Taxonomy (NCBI): domain Bacteria; kingdom Pseudomonadati; phylum Bacteroidota; class Bacteroidia; order Bacteroidales; family Tannerellaceae; genus Parabacteroides; species Parabacteroides caecihominis. Next base: position 87,211 of record NZ_JAMOKS010000027.1, on the reverse strand, counting down.
CAAACGGTTATCGTAGGTAATAAAGATGGTAATCCGATAGATCAGACTTTAAAATTGGACAGTCCGAATCTGATTAAGGGCCTGGCTGCTCTTTTGCCGAAAATCCGTAAAGGAGAAAGGGTAGATGCTATAATCCCTTATCAGTTGGGATATGGGGATCGTAATTACTCCAATCCGTATATTCCATTATGCTCAACGTTGCAATTTACTTTTACTGTAAAAAGTTTTGATTAAGCTAAAAAAGGAGAGGTTGTTTCATTTCAAAAATTGAAAGATCCTCTCCTTTTTTATATTCAACACTAATATTTCTTCTCATTCGCCAGATTCCACATATTCAGGAAAGAGGCTTTTGTAATATCTACGATCTTGTCCCAGTTGATCTTTTCGACATGGTCGCTCGGCATATGGTAGTCAGGATGACCGTTAGTGTGATACCAGATAATAGGGATATCGCGTTTGGCAAAAGAACCGTTATCACTCCCTCCTACCGGCTTGTCCCAGGGGTGATAAACAGGTTTCAGGTTCAGGCCATATTTCTTGATATCACTCTTTAGCCAGTCACCGAAAGCCTTGTTTGCTTCCGTATAGAAATAATCGACCTGCTCGGGAACCGCTTCGTTCGAATTGCGGCCGATCATATCATAATTCAAATATCCCTTTACATCTTTCAGGAAAGAACAGTTCTGCACAAAATATTCAGAGCCTAGCAATCCTTTTTCTTCACCGTCCCAGAAAGCAAAAATAACCGTACGCTCCGGTTGCTCACCGGAGGCCAGGAATGCTTTTGCAACCTGAAGGACAGCCGATACACCCGAAGCATTATCATCCGCCCCGTTATAGATCTGGTCACCGTCCAGCATCGGATCGAATCCCAAATGATCATAATGAGCCCCGATGATAACATATTCATTCGGATTCTTCCCTTCTATCTTACCCAAAATATTACGCATGGATAACTTCTGATGTACGCCTTGCTTCAGTTGGGCGATCGAATCAGGATGTACCTGGAAACGTCCCCTCTTCTGGCGTTCCTTATTATAAGCCTCGAAAGGTTGGTAATAAGACTCATTCAAGGGAGCGATGCCCATTGTCTTCAGGTTGGAGACGATATACTCGGCAGCAATCCTTCCTCCCTGGAAACCGGCTTCACGCCCTTCCAGTTCGTCACTGGCTAAGAAACCGATATAGGCTTCCGCGTTTTCCTTATTAATGGTGTTCAGTCCTTTTTCTACAGGCGACTGTGCCCAAAGAGTGGTAGATAGCATGACGGATGCTACAAATAAACCTGTTCTTTTCATTATATGATTGTGTTTTACAAATTATCGGAAATAAATAGTTTCAGCTTCCGAATGTAGCCTATCTTCGTTTTCCAAGACAAAGATAAAAGATAAATCGAAGAATTGTAAGGGATAGAAAATAAAAAAAGGCTAATCTTCGCTGTTCAGTCAGCGTCGAATGCCCATCTTTCGATCTCTCACCAGTCTTATAAAAGACCCTGGTGAAGAGAATACATCAAAATAATATACTTTCTTTTTGTTTAATTTTTTGCGTTAGCGCCCATTTCATCTAACAGGCGACGGATTTCAGCATTTACTCGCTGACTCATTGTACCATTTCTCATTGACTGATAACGATCAGCCTGATAACGCAACATCGCTAAAGTACGAAGATTTTCTTCATTTCTACTTGTCATCATAATCTTTACTTTTTTATGTCTTCCACGCTTGGAAGACTCGTTAATAATTAACCTAAACCTTAATCTTTTCTTTTTGTTTACAGTGCAAAGATAAGCACTTTTTCCGAAACTATGCTATAAAACATATAAAATATTTCTATCTTTACATTTATTTAATCTATAGAAATAGATTTTCAGAAGATAACCGTCCTACTCCACCTCGGTTAATTCGCCTGTAACTGAATTAATTACAAAGCCTCTAACCGTAATATCGGTAGGAATCAACGGATGGTTGCGAACTTGTTCGACTGTATCTTTTACTGAGCATTCTGTCGAGTCAAACCCACGAAGCCAGTATTTAAAATCGATTCCGCAGTAACGGATCATATCGATTCGCTCAGCGGGAATACCCCGTTTCTTCATTGCTTCGATCATCTCGTCGCTGTCCATATGCTGGGCACCGCAATCAGAATGACCAATGATCATGATCTCAACCACTCCCAGTTCATAAATAGCAACCATCAGACTGCGTATCACACTGCCGAACGGATGCGAAATGATTGCACCGGCATTCTTTATGATTTTCACGTCGCCATTCTTTATGCCCAATGCGGCAGGAAGCAATTCTATCAGACGAGTATCCATACAGGATACGATGGCAATCTTTTTATCGGGATACTTATTCGTTATAAACTTTTCGTATCCTTTCTTATCTACAAATCCCCGGTTGTATTCAAGTAATTCGTCTATCATGAGTCTGTCTTTCTTTTAATAATAATACTAGCTATATAAATAACAACACTGGTTCAAATAATGTTGTGGAATTTCAACGCTTTGAATATCCCGTCCTCATCAACGGAATCGGTTACATAATCCGCATATTGTTTTACGTCGTCGTCAGCATTCCCCATAGCAACCCCGATCCCGGCATGCTGAAGCATGGCTACATCATTACCGCCATCTCCGAAAGCCATACATTCATTTAATGGTATCTTAAAGTATTCCAGCATTTTATCAATACCGATCCGCTTACTGCTTCCGGCAGGTACCACATCGGTAAACAACGGATTCCAACGGGTGGATTCGCAATGGGATAAGATAGACATGATCTTTTTCTCCTGTTCGGCAGTAAAAAATGAGACTAGCTGGTAAACCGTCTTTCCCTTCATTTCACTCAGAGGATGGATAGGTGGCTCCGGAAAATTCAGCATATTGAATATTTCTTCCACCGTTTCATCCTTATAATTCATAAAGATTTCTTTTTCCTGGACAAAAGCACAAGGGAAAGACTCTTCAGTTTCCAAATAGCGGATCAATGCATCGATATCCCTGTCGGGAATGCTGTGTTTATAGATCACTTTGTCTTCTCCGGCAAAACAATATCCACCGTTCAGTGTGACATATCCGTCAAATTTTAAATCTCCCAGATTGTTGATGGAACTGTAATGACGACCTGTTGCTATAAAAACTTTAATACCTTTCTTCCGTAAGATATCCAATGCGTCAATGGTAGAGCGGGGTACTTCATGTGTCTTAAAACTGACCAACGTCCCGTCTATATCGAAGAAAATTGCCTTAACCATACTTTTTCTAATAACCTAAATTTGATACAAAGATAAGAATAAATAAACACATGCGGATTTTTATATACCTTTGTAAGTAAGATCTTAATAACAATTTAATAGGTAAGCTATGGAATACAGACAATTAGGAGGATCGGGACTTTATGTACCCGTGCTTTGTTTAGGGACTGCTACTTTTGGAGGTACAAACGGTTTCGAAGGATGGGGACATACCCAGGTGGACGAAGCCAAGCGTATGATAAACCTTTGCCTCGATGCGGGTGTAAACCTGTTCGACACGGCTGATGCATATTCAGACGGACTTTCTGAAACGATATTGGGAAAAGCTGTTGAAGGGCTGAGAAATAGACTGTTGATATCGACCAAAGCCACATTCAACCTGAATCCGGAAGGACGAAACGCTATGGGTTCTTCCCGCTTCCACCTCATCAAGGCCTGCGAAGCCAGCTTGAAACGACTGAATACCGATCATATTGATATTTATCATATGCACGGATTTGACGCCAATACGCCGGTAGAAGAAACGCTTCGCGCTCTGGATGATCTGATCACTGCCGGAAAAATACGGTATATCGCTTGCTCTAATTTCTCCGGATGGCATCTGATGAAGGCTTTGTCTGTCTCCGAACGCTATGGCTGGAGTCGTTATGTGGCACAGCAGGTTCATTATTCTTTGCTCAACAGGGAGTTTGAATGGGAATTAATGCCGCTCGGAATCGATCAGAAGGTAGGTTCCATCATCTGGAGTCCTCTTTCAGCAGGACGTCTGGGCGGAAGATACCGGCGCAACAATCCGATACCGGCCGACGGACGTGTGGCTCGGGGCGGAAGTCCTATCCCCGATGAAGCTACTTCCTACGAACGTTTATATAATATAATGGATGTATTGGATGAAATAGCAGAAGATACAGGACATTCGGTAGCACAATGTGCGCTGAACTGGTTACTGCAACGCCCAACTGTTTCCAGCCTGATAATCGGGGCCAGCACGGAAGAACAATTAAAACAGAATCTGGAGGCTGTCGGCTGGAACCTGACACCGGAACAGGTAAAAAAACTGGATAATGCCAGCCAGGTCACCCCCGTTTATCCATATTGGCACCAGGCACAATTCCCGTTTTTGAATGCACAGATTCAATTTTAGGAATAATTGAACTATCTGCAAATTATAGGATGAGCCAATTAGTGACGGTGCCTTCAGGCTGTAGGCCTTTAACAAACCTGCCTAGGGTTAGATGGGCTGGTTTGTTAAAGCCTTACAGGCTTACATTGACACCGTAAGGGCGGTTCGCGAACCGCCCCTACCAACGACGCTACATTCATATTTGAGAAATTCCGAATCAATTCCCCACTACATTATTATTGGTGCACCTCACATTGTCTTATTATCTTTATCTTCCTCCTCCTCGTCATATTCATCATCAAATTCATCATCATCGAACACATCACGATCTTCCAATATCTCAAGACCGAAATCGCCGCCTGTGGATTCTTCCAATATAGGGATATATTTACTTGCCTCAAGAGAAGTTTCGGCAACCAGGTGAGGGCGGCCACCTCTCCCATATTTATATTCAATCAAAGGAATCTCTTCCGTATCCTCTTCCAGTATATATTGCGTCAGGGCAAAACTCTTATCCGGTTTGATCCCGAACTCTTCGGCAAACTCTATAGCCCCATAAATAAAATTATGAGCTTCATTATAACTGATTTTAATACCGCAATCAGTGGCCGTTCTTTCAACAAAATCGTCATACTCATCCGGTGGCACATTAAACCGATATACAGAATGTTTCACTCCCAGACACAACGTATCTACGACGTAAACTCCGAATGTATAATTTCCACCGGCATGACGACGAACTACGATCACTTCTGCTACAGCTCCTCTTTCATCTTTCCAGTCATCGGAGACATAGCACACCTCTATCGGTAAATTTCTAGCTTTCAAACGAATATACTTTTCAGGAGAGAGTAACTGAAACTGATTCTGCTTGCTTTTATTTTTTGCCATTTACTTGTTTGTTTAGTTTCGCTAAAGGTACGATTTATTTAGCTTATACAAAAAAAACGGAACCTCCTTTCGAAGATTCCGTTTTACTATTTAGATGACCAAATAATCAATTATTCTTCAACGCCCCACTGCTGTTTAGCCAAACGCTTGTAGTTGTTAAGTCTCCACTTAGCGTTGTCTTCGGCAGCCTGGAACAATTGACCTGCTTCAGCCGGGAATTGTTTTGTCAGAGATGCGAAACGTACTTCACCTTTCAGGAAGTCCTGGAATTTGCTCCAATCCGGTTCTTTGCTATCCAAAGTGAACGGATTCTTGCCTTCTTCTTCCAAAGCTGGGTTGTAACGCCACAAATGCCAGTAACCGCATGCTACTGCATCAGCTTCTTCCTGCTGGCTCTTACCCATACCCTTCTTCAAACCGTGGTTGATACAAGGAGCATAAGCAATGATCAATGAAGGACCATCATAAGCTTCAGCTTCGCGGATCGCTTTCAATGTCTGAGCCTGGTCGGCACCCATTGCGATCTGAGCAACATAAACGTAACCGTAAGTTGTAGCCATCAGACCCAGGTCTTTCTTACGGATTCTCTTACCGGAAGCAGCAAACTTAGCGATTGCACCTACCGGAGTAGCTTTAGAAGACTGACCTCCCGTATTTGAATAAACTTCAGTATCCAATACCAGGATGTTAACGTTCTTACCTGAAGCAATTACATGGTCAAGACCACCGTAACCGATATCGTAAGAAGCACCGTCACCACCGATAATCCACTGTGAACGTTTTACCAGGAAGTGAGAAAGCTCCTTGATCTGTGCGCTAAGCGGACAGCCGTGAGTGATACCTTCTTCAGCAATAGCCAATACCTGAGGAGCCAGTTCTTTTGTCTTATCGGCATCATTCTGATTTTCAACCCAAGCCTTCAGAACTTCCTTAGCTTCAGCAGGAGCGTTGTCGGCAGCGATAATTTCGTTCATCGCATTTGTCAGGCGTGCACGCATTTTTTCGTTAGCCAATTCCATACCCAGACCGAATTCGCAGAAGTCTTCGAACAATGAGTTAGCCCAAGCCGGACCCTGACCCTTATCGTTTGTTGTATAAGGAGTAGAAGGAACTGAACCTGAATAGATAGAAGAACAGCCTGTTGCGTTAGCTACCATTTCACGGTCACCGAACAGTTGAGTTACCAACTTCACGTACGGAGTTTCACCACAACCGGAGCAAGCACCGGAGAACTCAAACAACGGAGTTGCAAACTGAGAGTTCTTCACGTTAGCCTTCACATCAACCAGATGTTGTTTTGTTGTCACCTTTTCAGCACAGAAATCCCAGTTCGGAGCTTCATCCAATTGAGTTTCCAAAGCAGCCATCTTAAGCGCTTTACCACCCTTCTTCGGATTTCCCGGACAAACATCGGCACAGTTACCACAACCCAGACAGTCAAGAACGTCTACCTGAATACGGAACTGCATTCCTTCGAATTGTTTACCTGTTGCTTTCAAAGAGTTATTGAACGGAGCAGCAGCCTGTTCAGCAGCATCCAACACGAACGGACGGATAGAAGCGTGAGGACAAACATATGCACACTTGTTACACTGGATACAGTTATCCGGTTCCCAAACAGGAACGAAAGCAGCTACACCACGTTTTTCATATTTAGATGTTCCCTGATGCCATGTTCCGTCTTCGATACCTTCGAATGCAGAAACCTTCAGCAGGTCACCATCCTGTGCATTGATAGGACGAACTACTTCGTTGATGAAAGCAGGATCGTTGTTTGCAACAGCTTCATCGTCCGGCAGGTTAGCCCAGTCCGGATCAACTGTCAGCTGAGTATATTCGCCACCACGATCGACAGCAGCATAGTTCTTATTAACTACATCTTCACCTTTCTTACCGTAAGACTTCACGATGAATTTCTTCATCTGTTCGATAGCCAAATCAACAGGAATTACACCTGTGATACGGAAGAATGCAGACTGAAGGATTGTATTGGTACGGTTGCCCAAACCAATTTCCAAAGCAATCTGAGTTGCATTGATATAGTAAACAGTAATATTTTTCTGAGCGAAATAACGTTTTACCTTGTTCGGCAGGTGTTTAGCCAACTCTTCGCCATTCCATACAGTGTTCAACAGGAATGTACCGTTTTCACGCAAACCGCGAGTAACATCGTACATACGCAGATAAGCCTGAACGTGACAAGCAACGAAGTTCGGAGTATTTACCAAATAAGTTGAACGAATCGGATGATCACCGAAACGCAGGTGAGAACAAGTGAAACCACCAGACTTCTTAGAATCATAAGAGAAGTATGCCTGGCAATATTTGTCTGTATTGTCACCAATAATCTTTACTGAGTTCTTGTTAGCACCAACCGTACCGTCAGCACCTAATCCGTAGAACTTAGCTTCGAACATGCCTTCGCCACCCAAAGCGATTTCTTCTTTCTGAGGAAGAGAAGTGAATGTCACGTCGTCTACGATACCCAGTGTGAACTGGTTCTTCGGCATCGGCAATGCCAGGTTTTCGTATACAGCGATGATCTGTGCCGGAGTAGTATCTTTAGAACCCAGACCATAACGGCCACCCACGATAACCGGAGCGTCAGCCTGTCCGTAGAAACAGTCTTTTACATCCAGATACAAAGGTTCGCCAGTTGCACCCGGTTCTTTTGTTCTGTCAAGAACTGCGATACGTTTTGCTGTCTTAGGAACAGCAGCCAGGAAATGCTTAGCAGAGAACGGACGATACAAATGAACAGAAACCAAACCAACTTTTTCACCCTGAGCAGTCAGGTGGTCGATAGCTTCGCGGGCAGCTTCGGTTACAGAACCCATTGCGATAATCACACGTTCTGCATCTTCTGCTCCGTAGTAATCGAACAAACCATATTTACGGCCTGTGAGCTTGGAGATTTCGTTCATATATTCTTCTACGATAGCAGGAACTGCTTCATAGTATTTGTTTGAAGATTCTCTGTGCTGGAAGAAGTGATCCGGGTTTTCAGCCATACCGCGAGCTTCCGGTTTTTCAGGATTCAAAGCACGTGCACGGAATTCAGCCAACGCCTTCTGGTCGATCAGCGGAGCCAGGTCATCATTTTCCAGAGCTTCGATCTTCTGGATTTCGTGAGATGTACGGAAACCGTCGAAGAAGTTCACGAAAGGAACACGAGACTTGATAGTAGCCAGGTGAGCTACACCAGACAAGTCCATAACTTCCTGAACAGAACCTTCTGCCAACATTGCGAAACCAGTCTGACGAGCAGACATAACATCCTGATGATCGCCGAAGATACACAAGGCATGAGATGCCAGTGTACGGGCAGATACATGGAATACGCAAGGAAGCAACTCACCGGCAATCTTGTACATGTTAGGGATCATCAGCAACAATCCCTGAGAAGCCGTGTAAGTTGAAGTCAGGGCACCAGCCTGCAAAGAACCGTGAACTGCACCCGCAGCACCACCTTCTGATTGCATTTCCTGTACCAAAACCGTTTCGCCGAAAATATTCTTACGTCCGGCGGCAGCCCATTCGTCTACATATTCTGCCATTGTAGACGACGGAGTGATGGGGTAGATAGCGGCTACTTCGCTGAACATATATGAAATATGAGCAGCAGCCTGGTTACCATCACAGGTCAAAAATTTCTTCTGTTTTGTCATAGACTTTTACTATTAGTATTTAAAAGAATTTCTTAGTATAAAAAGCCAAACAGCCAAAGCGGGATCATATTCTCTTCTCCTACTTCGACCTTGTCTACAGCATAGTATAAATCGGGATTGTTTTTTACTTTCATACTTTCCTCTATCCTGAAATTATACTTTCCGTTTACCAAAAAGTGTGCGTTCTTCATTCCCTCATTTAGCGTATTGTCTTTCAAAAGCTGGTTATAGAAAAAAGATTCGCGCACTGCCTGCACATTTACCTCCATCGGACGGATGGGGTACATCAGATTCGAATTGTACATATACACGGTAGATGGTTTTTTCGGAAACGATTCGCCTACCGGATATAACATATTCATTAAACGGGCATCGGTCAGATATTTTATATAATTCATCACTGTAGCCCGTGACGTTTCTATTTCTTTGCTCAACTGGCTGACATTCGGCGTACACGGTGCACTGATAGCCAGCAGATACAACAGTTTGCGGAGTTTGGGCAGATAGCTTTGCTCGATTTGCTTGATGTACAAGACATCTACCTCCAGCATCATATTCATTGTCTTCAGCAGGTTCTCTGAGAAATTACGTTTCTCCAGGAAGAACGGATAAAAACCATGATGCAAATAATCCTGAAAATAAGCCATCGGTTTGGCTACCGAACAAATATTCTTCGCAATCTCCTGATGGTTCCCGATTATTTCTTCAAACGTATAAGCCGGAAAATTGTTTCCCGACATCAGATTCAAAAACTCGCGGAAAGAAAAACCACGCAGATTATATGAAACAACTTTACCTGAGAGATCCGGATTTTCCTCTTTCAGCCTCATAACAGACGAACCGGAAAAGATAATCTTCAGATCTTCAAAATTATCATAACAATAACGTAACTCTTTCGACCATCCGGAATATTTGAAAACCTGGTCGATCAACAACACCTTCCCTCCTTTTGCCCTGAACTCAGAAGCAAAGTCGACCAGCGTACGTTCCGTAAAATAAAAGTGATTCAGATTTATATACAGGCACTCTTTATTATCAGCACCAAAATGTTCGCGGGCATAATCCAGTAAAAAAGTAGTTTTCCCTACTCCACGAGAGCCTTTGATCCCGATCAACCGGTCATTCCAGTCAATCTCATCCATCAGCCCCCGGCGTACCGGTGCATGCAAATGTTCTACAAGGTATTTATGTGTTTTAAAGAATGCTTCCACCTGACTGTCTTACTATATAGACCGCAAAGATAGAAAATATCCTCAACTTTGCAATACCGAGATAGCAATTTTATTTTCAGTTGGCAATCCAAAGTTGGCAAAGCGTATTGACGTTTGAGAATTTAGAGTTGGCAGTTAACACTCCCGATTTATCCAAAAGCATTAACTGTCAACATCTTTTATCTGATTATTCAATTACCGTAACCCAACCGTATGTATCAGGTTCGTCACCGTATTGGATGCCACGCAGTTTGTTATATAGTTTTTCGCAAACAGGACCAGGTTTGCCGTCCTTGGCTATCACATATGACTTATTGATATCCAGGTCATCGATCTGCGAGATCGGAGCGATAACGGCTGCTGTTCCACATTCTGCCGCTTCATCAAATGTCGCAATTTCTTCTACCGGAACTGGACGACGTTCAACAGTTAGTCCCATATCTTCCGCCAATTGCTGCAAACTCTTGTTTGTAATAGAAGGCAGGATGGAATGAGATTGCGGAGTGATATAGCTGTTTCCACGGATACCGAAGAAGTTAGCCGGACCACATTCGTCCAGGTATTTCTTTTCTTTCGGGTCCAGATACAACACGGCTGCATACCCTTTTGAATGAGCGATCTCACCGGCAACCAAACTGGCTGCATAGTTACCACCAACTTTGATCGTACCTGTTCCATAAGGTGCTGCACGGTCGAACTCACGCATGATACAAACCTTTGACGGTTGGAATCCGCCTTTAAAGTAAGGTCCTACAGGAGTTACAAACACCATAAACATATATTCGGGAGCCGGCTTCACACCAACCTGTGCACCCAGGCCGATCATCAGCGGGCGAATATATAATGCAGCCCCGCTCTCATAAGGCGGAACAAAGCGTTCATTCAATTTCACAACTTTACGGACTGCTTCTTCAAACATTTCCACAGGAAGTTCAGCCATCTTGATGCCACGGCTGGAAGATTGCATACGTTTGCCGTTTTCATCCATACGGAACACACGGATTTTACCGTCTTTTCCCTTGAATGCTTTCAAACCTTCAAACGACTCCTGTCCGTAATGGAGGCAAGTAGCTGCCATGTGAATATTGATAATCTCAGAAGAACTAACTTCCAATTCACCCCACTTACCATCGCGATAGTAACACCGTACATTGTAGTCTGTCTTCATATAACCGAATGCCAGATCAGACCAATTCATATTTTCCATATCTTGTCGTAATTAGATTATGAGCGCAAAAGTAAGCTATTTCGGATGATAATTGTTACTTTTGCAGCAAAAATAATTAAAATATGAAAGTTATTGATCTGATCAACGGCAGTAAAACGACTGCTTTTTCATTTGAAATTCTACCTCCTCTGAAAGGGAACAGCATACAGAAGGTATATAATGTGATTGATAAACTGAAAGAATTCGACCCTAAATACATTAATATAACTTCTCACCATAGCGAATGTATTTATAAAACGCTTCCCGATGGTAGCTTCCAGAAAGTGAACATCCGCAAGCGTCCGGGTTCGGTTGCCATTGCTTCTGCTATCCAGAATAAATATGGCATTCCGGCAGTTCCACATATTATATGTAAGGGATTTACAAAAGATGAAACGGAATATGCGTTGATCGATCTTAATTTCCTGGGAGTTTACGACCTGCTGCTGTTGCGTGGTGATGTAAAAACACTGGAAGCCGGACAAAATACAGATTTATATCACGAACATGCGACTGACCTTCAGGAACAGGTAAACAATTTCAATAAAGGTATTGCCGTAGACGGTTCCACATTCGAAGCAAACGAAACACCGTTCTCATACGGTATGGCTTGCTATCCGGAAAAACATGAGGAAGCACCGAATATGGAATCGGATATTTTTTATCTGAAAGAGAAAGTAAAAAACGGTGCTGATTATCTGGTTACCCAGATGTTTTTCGACAATGAAAAATATTATTCATTTGTGGAACGCTGCCGCGCCGAAGGTATCGATGTCCCGATCATTCCAGGCATCAAGCCGGTTGTCTTTAAAAACCAGCTGACCGTATTACCTAAAATATTCCGTTCAGACATTCCCGAACCGTTTGCAACAGAATTGCGGAAATGTAAAAATGATGATGAAGTAAAAGCCGTAGGTGTCGAATGGTGCATCCAGCAATGCAAAGACCTGATCGCCCACGGTGTCCCAAGCCTGCATTTTTATACAATGATGGCTACGGATAGTGTTTACAAAGTGGCAAAAGAAGTATATTAAAACCGTTGGTGGAACTAATCGATTGCCAGGAGACAACGGGTTGAATAAAAAGCGTAATACTGACGAAATCCGGAGAACATTACTATGTCTTATTAATTAGAGGTAGGTGTAAATGAATTTAGACGTACCTCTAATTCGATTTACACCTACCTCTAAATTTATTTAGACCTACCTCTGTCTGAAAAAACATTAGATTGCTTTACGCTGATCAACTGAATAACTTTACACCATGAAGCGATTCAAATCCTTATCTTCACAATTATAGAAACCATCGATATGAATATTATTCTGCGTATCAATCTCCACAACAGCAAAACTGTTGTTATCGGGAAGGTTTCCTTCTATCATCCCTTTCATTGTCCAGTAGTGGATATTATTACGGAAACTGTAATGTCCCGCATGATGATGTCCCTGGAATACAGCTAGCACATTCCCGTTTTCTTCTAACAGAGGAACTATTTCGTCCGCATTACTTACACAAAGCGATTTACTGATATCGGAGAAGCGGTCTAACAACTGATGGATAAAAATGATGACCGGTTTGTTATTTCCTTTCAATTCTTTCTTCAGCCAGTCTATCTGGTCTTCAGGGACATAAGCCTTTGTCCAGTCAAAATTACCTTTATCATACGGGGTCCCGTCCAGATTGTAGTTCGCATCCAGGACTATGAATTTTATATTATCAAAAGCAAATGAATAATAAGCCTTCTTGTCGGCATCACCCTGATTGGATGTATGTTGCAGAAAATCGTCTTTGGAGATGCTATCCATATCATGATTTCCCAGGACATGGTAAACCGGTCCCCGGAACGATTGAAAGACGTTTTCTATTTCATCCAGATAAGTAATTGTCTGTTCCCGCCGGGGGACATTATCCTGATCCTTCAGATCGCCCATTTCGATCACAAAATCCAGATTGGAAGAGTTGAAGACCTCCATGGCCTCTTTCAATTTATCCATTGTCTGAGGGAAATAACGGGTCCCATAAGGTTCCCGTCGCGAATAATGCAGATCGGTAACAACCCCAAACCGGACAGGCCGTTGTCCCCCACAGGATACAAATGAAGGAGAAGCTGCCAGGACCAACACCCCTCCGCATGCCTTTTTTAAAAATAAGCGTCTGTTCATCATATTAAAAATTTCATAGGTTATAGAGTCATGCCGGTAACCTGCCGGATGTAGCAGGCTATCAGCATTGGCTTACAATATTAATAATAAAAAGTCAATATACCTACCATCCCGGATTTTGGATTAATTGCGGGTTCAAGGTTATTTCATTAATAGGAATACATTCCAGATAATCTCTTTCCGGATCAAAACCATATCCATTGGGAATCTGGCCGATATAAGGATCTAATAATCCATTTTCATCCACCTTATAATTAATCTTCACACCTTCCCACTCCGACAGATCCAAAGGATACCCTTTAGGACGTTTTCCTTTGAGCAGACTATGTGCCGCCCACCTCATGATGTCGTCATACCGAAAACCTTCACAACCTAATTCCACCGTACGCTCCCTTCTTATTTCATACAATTCATCTGAAATAGCATAACCGTAATCGGCATATAAAGAACGGTTTATATCAGACTGTACTTTAAAGTCCGGCATCCCTACCCTTCTCCTCAACAAATTGACAGACTTATCATAATCAACAACTTCCCCCAGTTCACATTTAGCTTCCGCATAGTTCAACAAAGCCTCGGCATAACGGAAAACAATGGCTCCCGTCACACAATTTGTATTCCATGATACACCGCTCCCCGCCTGAGGATCTTTCGGGTCATTCCCTTTCTTTATCTGAAAACCCGTATTATTCAAATACTCCCCGGACTGATTCAGGAAAGGCTTGGTAAATATACCTTTGCCATAACCGTTATCCCACATCACCATATCAGGAATCCAAATAGTCTGGGATAAACGCGGATCACAATCTTCGGCAATCTTTGTCAGAAAATCACCGCCTTTCACCGTTTTCCCAACAGATATATAATCATACGGTTCACCGTTCTTTTTCAGATAATGGTGAATTTGCTCCATTGTCAGAGAATTTCCGGCCGTCCGGTCAGAAACATATATCTGAAAAGAATGTCCCATCCCCAGTCCTTTATCATAACGTTTCCAGAGAAGAGCCTCCTTATTAGACGTTTGATCTGTTAAGGAAAACATCTTACAATAATCTTCCGACGGAGAATTTGTTGAATATAATCCTGTCGAATATTGGGGATCCATCAATTCTTCCGCAGCCTCAACCGCCAAGCGGAAATATTTATCCGGATCAGCTCCGGAAGTACCAAACGCAGTTCCTTTATGATATTTCTGCCAACTGCCTTCATACAAAGCGACTCTCGATTTAAAGAGCAATGCGACTTCCTTACTCAACCGGTTCGAGCCACCATCCACAGATTTCAATGGATTCAGGTACTCTATTGCCTTATCCAGGTTCCACAGGATCGAATCTACAACAAGCACACGGGAATCCCTAGCCTTATACAACTCTTCAGAGCTTGTATCCAGCGCCTTGGAAAACCAAGGGACATCCCCATAGGCACGTACCTTTTCAAAATAAAACCAGGCTTTAAAGAAATGGGCTTCTCCGACATAATGTTTATAACTATCGAAAGGATCTTTACATTTCCAATAGTTATCAAAAAACACATTCACACTTCGTATCTTCGTCCAGTTCCACTCTTTATCAGACGTTGAAGTGACCGGAGAACGCGAACCATTCCACACCGTACTGGGAACACCTGTTATCTGTGTATCAGAACCTCTCGTCCCATCCCATCCAATCAGTCCGGTATAACTTCCAACAACTTCGAATGCCGGAAGCGATGGATAAAACTGTAACGTATAATTAGCCAGATCGCTGGTCGCTTTCCAATAATCGTCATTTCCAATCTGAGTTAACGGCTTCTTTTCCAGATAATCGTCACAGGAACTTATCAGTATTGCACACAATAAACAGAGAGGCAATAATATTATATTTCTTTTCATTATATCAAATTTTAAAAGGATTCATCAAAATGAAACATTTAAGCCAAAAGACAGAACAGCCAACGAAAACATCGATTTACCATTTCCATATTTACCCAGGTTAGCAGTCTCCGGATCAAAACCGACAGGAAGCTTGGTTAATGTCAGTACATTCTCTGCCGAACAATAAATCCTGGACTTTTGTAACCCCACTTTCTTTAGGACCGTCTGAGGTATCGAATACCCCAACTGTAAATTTTTAAGTCTCAGATAAGCACCATTTTGCAGGTATCTGGTCTGTATTTGCTGGTTCTTTTTATAAAGACTGGACTGGCTGTATGGCCGGGGATAATACGCATCCGTATTTACTCCTAATCCTGAATAAGTACTTTCTTCCGCATCCCGGTAATAATCCAGATGATGCGGGAACAGGGTCGTTTGATTCCAGTTATTAAATCCCCAGAACATATTACCGGTCAGCCACAAATCTCTTTTCGCCGTGCCCTGGAAAAATGCCATAAAATCAAATCCTTTATAATCAGCAGATAATGTTATTCCAAACTGGTACCGGGGAGTATTATTACCTATTATCCGCAAATCACCATGATCGGAAACCGTATTCTTACCGTTATTTATCAAACCGTCATTATTCAGATCCCGATACATAACATCTCCGGTACGCCATACCTGGGCATTAATGAAATTCTGCGATTTACTTTGATTAATCCGATCCGCATCTTCCTGCGTCCGGATCAAACCAACAGTTTCATATCCCCATATTTCTCCAATTGTTTTTCCTTCATAATCAGTCGTCAGTATTCCGGTCGGATTATTATACTTGGTAACAACACTCTTATAATCAAACAACATGGCAGTGACCGAGTAAGAAAAGTCATTACTTACCTTATCCCTCCAGGTAAAAGACAAATCCCAGCCCCTCGTTCTCAGTTCAGAGTTATTCTCTTTAGGTATATCAGCACCTAACACGGCAGGCAGGGCTTGAGCCGGTCCAAGCCGGTTAAAGGTTAGACGTTGATAATAATCGGCAGTTATCTGCAGCCTGTTATTAAAGAATCCCAGATCAGCACCTACATCCACCGTCTTTGATGACTCCCAGGTCAGCACAGGATTAATCAGATTCGGAGCAGTTGTATAAGCAGGACGTTTGCTGTTTAAAATCCATTCCAGATTCATCTCCGTACCCAGCAAAGGCAGATCCTGGTAAGCATCTACATTCTGATTACCCAAACTTCCCCATGAAGTTCTTAACTTTAGTGTATTTACATAAGGAGAAACTGCTTCCCAGAACTTTTCATGGGAAATATTCCATCCTAAAGAGAAAGAAGGGAATAACCCCCACCGGTGGTCTTTCGTGAATTTGGAAGTTCCATCATAACGGGCATTCACTTCCAACAGATATTTCCCCATATAATCATAATTCAGACGGGCAAAATAACCCTGAGTAGACCAGTGCGTCAGATCATCAGTTGTCTGCATTTCACCCGTAGCGGTAGAAATAGACGGAACCTCCGGCGTTATAAGTTCTTTTTTCAATCCGCTCAGATAATCATAAGAGTTCGACTCTTGCTGAAATCCCAACATTGCCGTGAAGTGATGTTTATCCTTCAAGTCAAATTTATAAGAAGTATAGACATTCAATGAATTATACATCGTATGGGACTTATACTTATTCACATACGAAGGAACTGTTGTCGGAATAGCCGACAAAGAACCATCCACCAGATCTTCATAAGCGGTAAGATTATTGGAAGTGAAGCTGGTATAAGGAAAATCTATTGAATAGTCCGCGCTGATCGTCCAATTCTTCAAAGGGGTAATATCCGTAGCAAAACGTTGCAGTATACCTCTTGTTATTGTCTTATCCGATCCGGCTTCGATCATCGGTATTCTTGACAAACGGGAATAATAACCGTTCGGTGATTTCAAGAACTGGTTAGGCTGCGTACGGAATATCTGGTGGATCATCATGTCATAATCGCCTTCATCATCATAGTTCGGATTCTCCCGGGTAGACTGGACCACGCGTGTATTGGATGATAATTTCCACCATTTGGTTAAACTCAAATCCAGTTTCGCGTTGAAGTTGATCCGCCGATATGTATCTTTTCCGAAATTAAGAATACCTTTTTCATAAGCATGTCCGGCAGAAAGGTAAAAAGCCAAATCTTTACCACCTCCTTTAATCGACACATTCTCCTGATTACGGACGCCGGAACCGAAATGCACATCAATCCAGTCATTATTGCCATTTGCCAACAAATAAGTAGCCCATTGATTGGAATTTGTTGCGTCAGGAACAGTTTCCGGTAGTGACGGATTATTAATGTAAGCTATAATACGGTCTATCGTTTCTTCGGCAAACAACCGGGATTCTCCCTGGTTATCATGAAACTCATTCATTGCCCGTACGAAAGTATAGGAATCGACCATCCGCGGTTTACGGATCGGCTTTGTAAAGGCAACATTCGCAGAGAAATCAACCTGTATCTTCTCTTCACGCTTTCCCGACTTCGTCGTTATAATAACTACACCATAAGGAGCCCGGGCCCCATATATGGCAGAAGCCGCAGCATCCTTCAATACAGATATATTTTCGATATCATTGGGATCGATCATATTCAGATCCCCCACCGTCCCATCAATAAGCACATAAGGTTCTCCCTGACCACGAATCTGCAAATTCAATTTCGCCCCCGGTTCAGAACCCGAATTCCCATAAGAGAAATTCACACCGGAAACCGTACCCTGCATCACTTGTGACACATTCGTTGACGGACGATTTTTCAATCGATCTCCATCCACCACTTCAATAGCGCCGGTCAGGTTCACCTTTTTCTGTGTACCATAACCGACTACAACCACCTCCTCCAGTTTTTCGTTGTCTTCATGCATCACCAGCATGATCGATTCCTGCGCTTTCATCTCTATCGGCTGGTAGCCTATATATGAAAATCTCAATATGGCAGAAGAAGGAACATCTTCCATGGAAAAGTTTCCGTCGACATCCGTAATAACTCCCTGATTAGATCCTTTAATTACTACATTTACTCCAATCAGAGGGAAACCGGTATCGTCCTTTATATTCCCGAAAACAGTAATTCCTTTTTGCTGCTGGAGGACTGCGACACTTTTAACACCTGGAGTTTGTGGTGCATCCTCCTTCTTGACAACTACCTGCCGCCCTTTTACAACATAAGTGAGTCCCGTACCTCTAAATACGTCTTTCAGAATATCTTTAATCGGCTGATCTTTGATATTCACATTCACTTTATGACTTAAATCGATTTTGGAAGCATGATAGATAAATACATAATCACTGTGATTTTCAATAAATGTAAATACATCTTCCAACGTTTTATCCTGCATGTTGATGCTCAACTTCTCATGCTGGGCAGAGATAGGTAAAGCTGATAAATGGTTAACAGAAATAGAAATAAAACATGCTGATAAACAAAAACATTTAAAATAATTAGTCATTTTCAGACCAATCGTCTTCATTTTTTTCATACCTTTGTTTATTAATTCTTTAAGTGAGTTTTAATTTTAGAGAATTTTCCAGATCGGGTAATACGGCTAATATTATCCGATCTTTTTTGTTTTTCAATTCGATATACCCATAGGCTGTCTTATTTAATTAATAATTTTATTTGTCATTTCAATGATAAATGGAAACCACCCGAACTGTCACAAACAGATTTCACAGAAACCGACTCTTCAATAACATCAAGTACAGAATTTATATCCCCCAGCAAATCAAGCTTACCGGAAATAGGAATATCCGCAACCTGCTCGTCATATCTGATATTTACTCCATAATATCGTGCGACACGATTTAAAACATCTCCCGTACGGTCATTCTTCAAGTACATCAAGTTATCTTTCCAACATATATATTTAAAAACATTAACTTTCTCTGTCGATGTTTTTCCATCTGTAATACTGACCCGCTGATCCGGTGACATCATAACCTTTTCTTTAGTGTCTGTCTCCACTTCAACGCATCCCTTCACCAATACCACCGATGCCGATTTATCTTCTTTATATGCGGTGACATTAAATACGGTTCCCAATACTTTCACATCAAATCTTCCTGTTTTCACAATGAAAGGACGTTTTGGATCGCGTGCCACATCAAGATAAACCTCACCCTCCACAGCTATCTCCCTCCTTTTCTTATCGAATACGGCAGGGTATATGACATGGCTGCCTGCATTCACATATATCTTGGTTCCGTCTTCAAAAGTAATGTTCATACGTCTTCCTTTGGGAACAATGATATGGTTCAATTCTTTTTCATTTTTAGCGGCATCGACATTCCTCACAGACTGAACTTGCTGTTTATTAATAGAAACTTTCCCATTCGAATCATAGTTAAGAACAGACTCATCCTCCAACTTCAAATGATTACTGGAAGTAATCAAAGAAATTTCCGTCGTACTGTCTGCCAGCATGCTACTTTCATGTAATGCAGCAACCAGAGAAGATTCGGAAGGTATAAGATATAATGTAGAGAAAACGGCAGCTCCTAAAACCAGCACAGCGGCCACAGAAGTCCACACAAGACGGTATCTCGTTTTCTTTATTTTCTCCTGTTCTGACGCCTGTAGTATTTGTTCTACAGCATTCCACGAGTCATCTATTTCTTTCCGGCTGACCTGCTCTATTTTCTTCATCAGGCCGACCGACCGTCTGGCCTTTCTGAAAAAATAATTATTTGATATGTTATCTTTCCTATACACGTTTCTATTGTATTTACACTATTAAAACGATAGGATAGAGAGATCGTACTCAACGAAAATAAGAAATTATCACTTTTGCGAAAAAAAGTTTTTCAGGGAAGTTTACTTGGCTAGTTCGACATGAAACCATTTGAAATTTTCAGCCAGATGAGAAAAAACATCCAGTTCCTCTTCTTTACAGTCTGCCTGACCTTTATAATCTTTCAGTTTAATGAAAAACAACTCTTTCAGTTTTAACAAAGAGCGGCAAAGCAAATTCTTACTCGACTGGTAGTTTATATTCAGAATATCAGCAATGTCTGAATGACTGGCACCTAACATATAATAAAGGTAAAGAATTTCCTGCTGACGTGGTGAAAGTTCAAGAAAAGCTAACCGCATAATTATAAAATCATCAGACGACTCATCTTCCGGAGGATAAGGAATCAGGCTCTTATCGAAAGATAAAAGATCATCTATGCAAGGAAGAAACATATCTGAACGGGAATTTTCATATTTCAGGTCATCATAAAGTCTGTTGCGAAAAGCCAGAAGCAGGTAGCCTTTAACAGATTGGGTGGCAGATAATTTATGATAATTCTGTATTAACTTGGCAAAAAAGTTCTGGATGCAGTCTTTTACAAGTTCTTTATTTGCACAAAATTTACATCCATAGTTATATAATAGAGGATAGTATCGCCTGTACAACTCAGCAAAAGCCTTCCGGTCTCCATTCAGACAGGAATCCCATATTTTTATATCTGATAGCTGAGTCATAATTAAATTAGATTATTATAAGAAACAAATGTAGGTATTTATTTCCGAACCAATATTTCAAAATAATTACAAAATTAATTATTTCTACACATATAACATGACAAATCTTTTATCAAATTGTCAGACTGATGCTTCTCCTCCTTCTTATAATTATCATATTAAACATAAATCACATCAAATTTCCAGACAAAATTCTAGTTCACTCAAAAGCTTATTTGTTAAATTACACCAATTTCAAACCCGGATGCATCTTTTTAATGCCTTTACTCATCTTCTTTTCATACAAATACAAAAAAATCTGTCAGGCCGATAGGGGTTTTTGAAATATTTCTGTCTTACAGGTGAAATTTAAAAGAAAAAAGAAATGAAATACATACTATTCATTACTATGGATCTGGCAGTATATCCTTTTCTGCTACTATTTTATATAGTAAAATGCATCTTTGATAAGATACAACCTGCTCACTGATTTCCAACACAAACAAAAATCAGCCCAAAGGGACATTTTAATATCCTTTTGAGCTGAATTATATGATTAGGATCGGGAAGTCTTATTTAAAAACCTTTTTTACCGCTTCTAAAAATCCATATTTAAATTCAGTATCCGGCTCCAGATAACTTCCTTCTCCCCATTCGTTCCAGGCATTGATCGTTACTAAAGGAGTCTGATCAGGATGTTTGTCTACAAACTCTTTTGCTTTATACAGGAATTTCTCGAATTTTTGAGGTGTAACATTTGATACAGCTGGTTGTGGACCACCAGGGAAACGAGGATTATTGTCCCAATCGATAGAAACATGCGGAAAATAAGGGATAGAGAAACTTTCACTAAATTCTTTATATTTAGAAATAGCTTTTTCTCCCCACGAAGCATAATCCTGATTAATCGAAACAAAATGAACCCATTGGTAATTTGTCAAACTATTAAAGCCTAAATATTTGACTGTATTATCCTGTGTTTCCGATTTATCTCCCGGAACTGCGGACAGCGTTGAAGGAAGAGCACCCCACAAAATGGCTTGCAGATGTACTCCTTTTAAACCCGCCTTTACACATTTTACCCTAAAATGGTCCAATGCCTTTTTAGCCTCTTCCATTCCTCCCAAACCATTAATGAATGTTCCAAGTTCATAAATAGCAAAAACAGGTTTTCCATCTATTTTGTAATAATTCGGTTTCATGAAATAGTCTTTGATAACATGATCGGTAAAACGATCAAAAATATCAAAATCCACCTCTCCTTTCCAAAACACTTTACTTTTATCCGGTTCTTTGGGATCTAAATAAGTGGTATGCGTATGATTAGCCCACATTAAATAAAAATTCATTTTTTCATTATTCCGGGCTTTCAGAAAACCATCGTTCAATGTTCTCTCCAAAAAAGGTTTATCATCATACCAATACCAATCAAAGATAAATGTATTAACACCATATTCCAAAGCCGTATCGATTACTTTCTCCTGAACCTTCGGATCAGCCTCATCCAAATATCCCCACAAAGGAACCCTGGGTTGTCGATGTCCCTCAAATTTCGGTTTAGCTTTATAGATCGCTTCCCACTCTCCCTTTCCATCCGGAAAAACATTCATCTCCTTAAAACGCGGATCGTCCTGATAAGCCGGCCAAATATAAGCTGCTACATCATACTTTGACTCATTCTGCTGGGAAAACACATAAGAACTCAACAAAAGCAACACACTCAATATATAATAATATCTCATATATTTTATCTTAATTGAAAATGATCATTTTATTTTTCATCCACAAATACATGTTTAACAGCCTCCAAGTAACCATATCCAAATACATTACAAGGCATCAGATAACTGGTCTCCGTCCATTCATTCCAACTATTTATTGTTATCAGCGGTTTCTGCTTCGGATGCCGATCGACAAAAGATTTTACTTTGCGAAGCGCTTTTTCAAAGTTCTCAGGTGTATTATTCTTCACTACTGCACTAACACCTGTACGGGGACTATTATCCCATCCCACACTTATATGAGGATAGTAAGTGAAATCATATGAAGAATCAATGCGCTCCCATTCTTTTTCAACAGCATCCATAATGACATTATAATCTTCATTTACATTAGTAAAATGAGCAAACTGATAATGAGTTCCGCTGGTGAATCCTAATTTCTTTACAAATGAATTTTCCGGATTCGTTGTTTTCCCAGCATCGAACCCACTATAATTCATATTTATGGACCACATCGTTATCTGCAACTCAAGCCCTGGGAACCCAGCCTTCTTCGTTTCCTTCTTGAACCATTCCAAAGCATCTGCTGTTTCTTCGATTCCTCCCAGGCCCGCTATCAACTGTGGTATATCGTAAATCATAAAAACAGGTTTTCCATCTATCTTATAATATTGAGGATGTTTGAAATATTTCTCGATATTACGTTTACAGATCTTTTCAAACTCCTGGCGATCCACCTTACCAGTCCAGATCACATTATCTTCTTTCACTCTGGCCAAACGGGTATCCCAGACATTCACCACATCATGGTTTGCCCACATCAGATAGAACTGCATTTTATCCACATTATTAGCTTTCAGGAAACCATTATCCAACGTTGTCTCCATAAACGGACGACCGTCATACCAATACCAGTCAAAAATAAAAACATTCACACCATGCTTTGTTGCTTGTTCTATTTCCATTGACATAACCGAAGGATCTGCTTCATTAATATACCCCCACAGAGGTTTGCGTTCCCAATAATGTCCGGGATTTCTCTTTTGCATCGTCATAACAGTTTCCCACTCACCTATCCCCATCGGCCAAAACGGACGTAAACGCGGATCGTCAGAAGCATACGCCGGATAAAGGAATGCCGCTATATCATACTTCTGCTTCTTTCCTTGTCCAAACAAAAGGATCGAGCAACACAAAAACACAAATAATAAACACAATCGATTTTTCATATTTTCTATTCTTTATTAAAAACACTTTTTACAGCTTCCAGATAGGACATTCCGTTTTTCGTATCAGGTTCCAGATAACTACCTTCCGTCCATTCATTCCAACAATTGATATTTAAAATGCGCGGGCCATCAGGATCTGCCAATAATCTATCCCGGGTCATTTGTAAAGCTTTTTTGAAATTAGCCGGAGTATTATTGGAGATAGTGTTCGTATAGGGATAGCCATAATTGCTACCACTCCAATTCTTTTCCTGATTTGTCCTCGGACTCGGGTCCCATCCCATAGTCACATTCGGATAATAAGGGACTCCATAATCTCTTTTGGCATTATCCCAATGTTCCAGATATTTATCCCTGACATAATTAAAATCAGTTTCAACCTGCGGTAATCCGGCATGATGAACCCAGACATAAGATGTCGCAGAATCAAACTCAAGTTTTTCTAATAATTCTCTATTATTGATCGGTGCATCCTGACCGGGTAAAATAGCCGTACTCCAAGCTACCAGATTCCAATGTATCCCCTTTAATCCGGCATTAATAGCTTTCTGATTTAATTTTTTCATTTCCTTTATCGTAGCTTCCAAAGATCCGAAACTATTGATAAAATTTTGAATATCATAGATAGAAAAATAAGCTTTCCCATCTATCAACCAATAATTTGACTTAGTAAAATATTGTTCAATCAAATTATCACCAATACGATCGAACATTTCAGAAGTAACCTTTCCATCGTATAAATAATCATATTTATCGCCTGCAGTATAAGGATACAGTTCCATCCAGTCATGGTTTGCCCACATGAGTGCAAATTTAATGGAATCAGTATTCGATGCGTGCAGAAAACCTTCATCCAAACAACGGTTTAAAAAAGGTTTCCCCTCATAAGTATACCAATCGAAAATAAACACATCGATACCATGTGTCGATGCAGCCTGTATTTTCTGCTCCATCACTTTGGGGTCCTTTTCGTCGGTATATCCCCACGCCGGTACTTTAGGCTGATAATGTCCTTCAAAGCGAGGTTTGGCATGTTTTACCAACTCCCATTCCGACCAGTTTTCAAAATGCTGACGGCTAATGCGCAAATCGGTAGTATCACGTGTATGGTAATTAGGAAAATAATAACACGCCACTGTAATTTCATCGCTCATATCTTTCACCTGCCCCATGCACGTAACAGTAAAAGCCTGCACAATCAAACAAATAACTACTTTCAGATTCATTTTTTATTTTTTTTACTTTCACAAAAACGATCAGTCCAGATCCATTACCTGAAACTGACCGTTTTTGCTAATACTTATTTATATCCCGGATTTTCTACCATATTAGGATTACTGGATGTCCTGCTCAAAGTTATAGGCAAATAATAATTTTCCTCTTTAAACAATGGCGCGGAAACACTTCCGTCAATATTGTCCAGAATTTCCAACTTATATTTTTTCTCATCATCCGTATAGCTGGAATAGTCCAAAATATATCGAAGACCCGAAAAACTTCTTGATAATTCTGTTGTTGCTGTTCTCCAACGTCTGACATCCCAATACCGATGTCCTTCAAATGCCAGTTCCACTTTTCTTTCATGACGTATCTTATCCTGGCTGATTTCTTTTAGCGGGGCAATACCGGCGCGTTCCCGTATTTGATTGATTGTATCCAATGCTTCACCTTTCTTACTTAATTCATAAGCAGCCTCCGCCAAATTCAGTAAGGTTTCCGCATACCGGAATAATAAGAAATCCTGAGAAGAAGTAGCCCATGCAGACTCAGTTCCTGCCATATTATCATGAGATTCATCCAAATATTTCATTACCCCGAAACAAGTTCCTTCCAGATCCTGATCACCGGTACATAACACCCCATTGTAAGAATCCTTCGTCATGATCGTCCCATCCGGTAAAAGCAAGCCGTTATGGTAGTCCACAAAGTTACCTTTCCACGGAGTTTCTTGTGTATATATCGTAGCAAAGAAACGAGGATCCTTTTTCCCCCACAACTTATCCATAGTCCACAGACCATTCTCCACTTCTGCACGGTTCAGTTTTCCGGGAGTACCATCCACATGTTCAAACTCTTCCACCAACTCCAGATAAGGACCATCCAGGTTACCTCTGTTCCAACCTTGGGGACGAGGGCACTGAAAGAAATCGACTGCCCATCCATTTCCTCCGGTGATCAAACCATTGGAACTATCATGTCTTTTGGCAAAGATAACCTCACTATTATTTTTAACTAAAAATATATTTTTAAAGTTTGTTACTTTATCCGCATCCTGATTATATAAAGCAAATTTCCCGCTATTTATGATCTCCTTGGAAGCATCATAAGATATCTGATAAAAATCCTTAGCTTTTTCTGCTGGGATTCCCACAACTCCATCCAATTGCACCTTACCGAACTGTGCAATACTTGCAGCGTATAAAGCAGCCCGCGACTTCAAAGCCAAAGCGGCATATTTCGTTGCACGTCCCAGGTTTCCACTTCCGGCTTCTTCCGGCAGTTCATTTGCTATTTCACTTGTTTCAGATATAATAAAATTATAGACAGCTTCTTCCGTATCCCGTTTAGGATATAATTCTTCCTCCGGATCAGTCAACTGCTGCGCTTTCAAAATCAAAGGAACACCACCATAACGTTTTGCCATGGCAAAATAAGAAAAAGCTCTCAAAAAACGAGCCTCTGCAACCCGAGTACCTTTAAGTTCTTGATTTAACGGAGATTCAGGGACTTTTTCTATAAATTCATTGATTTTACGAATAGGATCATATCCCCACCAGTCCAACAAACCACCATCTATTTTTAGTCCGCCAAACTTATAATTATATCCGGTCATAGCTTCTCCCCAATCTCTCCATTGAGACAAGCATTCATCAGACACATGATTCACAACAAATGCAGGGAAATAACCATCACCTTGCCAACCTGCACCGCCACTTTCATTTCCAAAATAAGACATGTGATAGTAACATTGGACTAAATAAGCTTCAATCAAAGCTTCATCATTCCATACAGCTTCATCAGAGATGATATCTAACGGGGTTTTGTCCAGAACGTCTGAACAGGAAACAAGAGATGAAGCAATTATCATTAATGACAAAAATATTTTTTTCATACGATTAGACTTTTTATTAGAATGACAAATTAACACCTACAGAAAGAGTTTTTTGTTGAGGATAGTAGTATCCGCCTTGTCCGGAAGGAGCCTCCGGGTCAATATGATATTTTCCTAACTTATCGAATGTCAACAAATTGGTACCTGCGAAATACACTCTGCATTGCTTAATAAATAATTTTGTACAAAGCTCTTTTGGCAAATTATATCCGATAGCCAACGATTTCAGACGTAAATAACCCGCTTTTTTATAAAAATAATCAGACGTATATCCATTGGTAGCAGCACCTCCCAAACGGGGATAAAGAGCATCCGATACATTATTTTGCTCACACCAACGAAGATCATACAACTCCTGTGGGAAGGTCAATGTATTATGCCACAATGTGATATTGCTGTTATATCCGAAAGCACCCTGGAAAAGAGCAGCAAAATCAAAATCTTTATATTTCAGATCGACATTCAGTCCGTACATCCAGTGAGGCATAGTTCCTTTACCTATCTCAACCTGGTCTTTCCAATCCAACACTTTATCTCCATTTACATCCACATACCGAATATCGCCTGGTCGCAAAGATGTATTTTGCTTATTATCCTGATCAAAACCCAAATTATCAATTTCTTCCTGAGAAGTGAACAATCCGTCTGATACATATCCAAATTGTCTGTCTATCCATTGTCCGGATTTCTGATTTATCCTTTTCTGGTCAGGATCTGTATACATCTGTTCTTCATAATGATCCCATTTTGCTCTGGACCACGAAATATTACCACTAATATTATAACTGAAATTTTTAAAGTTTTTTGAACTACCGACAATAAGTTCAAACCCTCTGTCTGTCATACTATTAATATTCTCATCCGGAAAACTTGCACCAAATGTAGGAGATAAACTCATTGAACGTTTAGCAGGGATACCCGATCTCTTCCGGTAGAAGACATCACCTTCCCCATAAATTAATTGATTCAGGAATGAATAATTCAAACCGACATTCCATATTTCAAATTTCTCCCAAGACAAAATAGGATTAGCTAATCCTGTCGTCACAATACCGGACATACTTTTATCTCCCAACAGATAATACCCATTTAATTTATAACCGGATAAATATTGGAAGTTACCCACAGCATCATTACCTGAACGTCCGTAACTTGCTCTAACCTTCAAATCATCCAATACTGATTTGGTATTTTCCATAAAAGACTCCTCTGTGATTCTCCATCCTAATGAAGCACTCGGGAAAAAACCCCATCTGTGTCCGGGAGCAAATTTAGCCGAGGCATCCGCTCTTAATGTTGTTTCCAACAAATATTTATTCTTATAGGAATAATTGAATCTTCCGACAAAACTCTTACGTCCCATCTCCGATGAAGCTCCGTCATTTTTCATTGTTTCTGTATTACCAACAAATAATTCCTCTATAGAAGGAGTCAGCAAATCTTCCCTGCTGGCAGACATCCAGTTGCCGGAGTAATCAATCGCTTCATACAGAGCCAAAACAGACAGGGTATGATCTTCCGCCAACGTATTATCATAATTAACAGAAAATTGCCTGGTCAGCATTTTACTTCGATCATCCCGTTGCGATAATTGAGCCGAATTTCCCAAACCTCCTGCACTGATATATGTGTCACTCGCCACATCATATCTATAAAAGGAAGATGGTCTGTTAAATCTCTTTTGGAATTTAATATCATCATAATAATTAACAAAAAATTTAGCAGAAAGCCCTTTTACCCATTTTATATTATATTTTAAAGCGATTGTACCGGTTAAAGTTAGCTTTTCATCTTTTGTATATCCGGATAAATCGGTATTGGACGTAACATGTGCCCCCCCTGTTCCCTTTCCATCGGCATAAGAGATTCTCGTCGGATCAGGCAAATGAGCCGGATAAATAGGCAACGTATTCCAAAAGTCCTGCCAAACTGTATTTTCCCCTGCAGACTGTCCACGGACTGTCGTCATATTATCAGACTTTATGAAAGACAAGTCCAACTGCAGTGATAACTGATCCGTGATATTGGCATCGATATTCGACTGCAAATTATAACGCTTATAATCCCCACCATTATTTTTCCAGATAGATTCCTGACCTAAATATCCTAAAAAGCCATAATACTTGATCTTCTCACTACCTCCGCGTACCGATATATTATGCTGGTTCAATGGAGACCAGTTTCTGATCAATTCGCTATACCAATCGGTATTTACATACTGCGGATCTGTTCCGTCATAAAACTTCTGTATTTGTTCTTCCGTATAGGGAGCGGTCGATTCCGGTTTACCGGACTGAAGCCACTCTTCCCGTTTCAAAGTAGCATAATCTCCCGAAGAAACAGGTTTAGGCATAGTAGTAATACCTTGAAAAGTAATGGATGAATTAATAGCAATAGTCGGTTTTTGGACAACTCCTCTCTTTGTTGTTACCAAAACAACGCCATTACCGGCACGAGCTCCATAAATTGAGGCGGAACCATCTTTCAGTATACTGATAGACTCAATCTGGTTCGGGTCAACCCGGTTAAAATCAGTTTCTATTCCATCTACAATCCAAATAGCATTATCCGCAAATCCACGCACCTTTATAGTGGCCTGGTCCGCCCCTGGTTGTCCGCTTGTCTGCTGAGATACCAACCCAGGCAATCTACCACCTAAACTATTTATAGTACTGGAAACCGGAGCCACTGTCATTTCTTCACTTTTAACCGTAGCAATAGAACCTGTCAGGTTCCCTCTTTTCTGGGTACCATATCCGACAACGACTACTTCATCCAATGTTTTAGTATCTTCCTTTAATGTGATAGCCAATGCCTGTTCATTACCGATTTTTTGTTCATAAGAAAGATAACCGATGTAAGACACTTCCAACAGATCTCCTTTTTCTACATTCAATGAGAATTTTCCGTTTATATCTGTAACAGCTCCATTTGTCGTTCCTTTTACCATTACATTGGCTCCAATAATAGGTATACCGGCTGCATCGACAACTGTCCCTGTAATTTTATTCCCTTTTTGGGAAATAACAGGATTTGATGATTTTACAGATAATACAATACGGTTCTCTACTACTGAATAACCTACATTGGTCCCGGAAAAAACGGCATCCAGTATTTTAAATATATCAGCATCGTCGACAGATACCGATACTTTACGATTCAAATCGACATGACGATTGTTATAAAAAAAAGAAAAATTACTCTTCGCTTCTATCTGTTCCAACACTTCCTGCACTGTTTGATTTTTCGTTTCCAAACTTATCCGGGCAGTTTGTGCATAGCTACCAGAGGCATGTAATAAGCTAATTGAACTTAGCATAAAGACAAAAAACAGTTTCATAACCAATGGAATCTTTTTTAAGGTTAACCCAAGTGACATTGTCACCCACCGAAATTGGGTAATAGATAATTTTTGCATAACTTTGTGTACTTTTTTAAGGAAAAAATGATTTGATACGAACCTGTCGCCAAACAGGTTTCTTTCAGTTAACTCATTTCATTCGGATAAATACGCCAATATTTATCCGAATGTTTTTGTTTCAGGAGGTCCGTTTGCCATACGCTTTCATTTTTAATAGATTTCTACTTTACTTTTTCTATCCAATTTGTTTTCCGACGGAATATAACGCCACTTAATTCCGGAAGAAGCATTGAATATGTCTAATATCTGTTCCAATCGATGATTGGTAAATGATCCGGTAAAAAAATCTTTTACATATTTATTATTTGACACTACAAAATCCACATTAAACCTCTTTGTCAACATACGCAATGCTTCTTCAAAAGGAGTCTTCTTGAAAATAATCATTCCATCCTTCCAGGATATCTCAGCTTCCCCGCTTGTCCGATATATATCCGACCGATTCGTCTGGATATTATAAATCAATTTTTCACCCGGTTTCATATTCACCTGTCCGGAGTTGGAAATAAAAGCGACTTTTCCGCTGATCAATGTGGTTGAGACAATAGAATCCCATTTAAAAGCTTCCATATTAAAAGAAGTTCCCAACACTTCCACGCTGGCATTGTGAGGAGTGGTTACAACAAACCGCTTTTCCGGATTCTTTACGACTTCAAAAAAAGCCTCACCTTCCAACCGGACCGAACGGAGTTCCCCTTCGAAACTCTCCGGATATACCAGTGAAGACTCGGAATTCAAATTAACCTTTGTACCATCCGGTAATGTCAGGCTGGTCGTCATACCCGGATTTGTCCGGACTTCCAACATACGGATATCCTGTTTTTCAGGAATAAGTACTTGCAACAGATAAGCAACCAGCAACGGGATGAATAATATGGCAGCCACCCGCTGCCCCCATATAAACAACGCCTTTAGTTGGCTTCTGAAAATACGATTGTCTACTTTGGATAAAGCATTGTCCGTATTTATCCGATCCATGACAGAGATAGTATCCGATGCCAAATAGATCAGTTGTATCTGCCGGGCTATTTTATAATGCTCTTCAGATTGACGGATCCATTTTTCAACTTTCTCCTTTTCCTCCGCAGATACATTGCCTTCACAATAACGGGGAAGAAGTTCCTCTACAATATCTATATTCTTTTCGCTCATTAAAATCACCTTTTATTATTATGACAGGTGGGATCGGATGAGTTCCTAAACAGAAATCGACTTTTTTCAAAAAAAATTATGATATTTGCTCTTAGATAAGAAAAACATATGAAAGGGAGTATACATAACGAACAATACCAGAATGAGAATTTTCTTTTGTCAGCATTACGTCAGTCAGACAGGGAAGCATATACCTTCTTGTTTCGGAAATATTACCCGATGTTGTGCGCATATTGCCATAAGTTTATTTCATTAGAAGATTCTGAGGAGATTGTCCAGGATGTTCTGTTCTGGTTATGGGAATCCCGCAAAGAGCTGGTTATCGAAAAATCACTCAGCCAATATCTGTTTAAAATAATATATAATAGAGCAATTAACAAAATAGCCAGTCTACAAGCAAAAAGTAAAGCCGACACCGTCTTCTTCGAGCAGATGCAGGAAATGTTACAGGAGACCGATTATTACCAGATTACAGAACTAAGGGAATTGCTCAAAAAAGCTATAAATAAATTACCGGACAGCTACCGCCAGGCATTTGTCATGCATAGGTTCCAACACATGAGTTACAAGGATATAGCTGAACAGGTAGGAGTATCGAGCAAAACCATAGATTATCGGATACAGCAGGCTTTAAAGATTTTACGCAAAGAATTAAAGGATTATCTGTCCCTCCTGTATTTTATTCATCTGGTTTAACAGAAAAATTATATATTATTCTTTATCCTGGCACATTAATCATTTATGATGAAATAGAATGAAATTATTTATCCAATTGTTTATCTTGCTGTTGTCACTAGGTATACTGTATCCGGCAAATGCTGCCGAGGCCGATAAAGCACCTACTATCACATTGAATATCAACAACCTTCCTCTACCAGAAGCACTTGTGATAATCGAAAAGCAATCAGAGATGTCCTTTTCTTACGAATCTTCGGTTATCAAAGATATTCCGAAAGTAACATTGCAGGTAAATCAGGTTCCGTTGCGTACCTGTCTTGATATGCTTTTCAGGGATCTCTCCGTCACCTATACTATAAAAGGAAAATTTATTATCTTACGAAGAAAAAGCAAATTCGTTACGATCAGCGGCTTTATCCGCGATCAATATACAACCGAATACCTTATCGGCGCTTCCGTCTACAATCCCCAAACCCAGGAAGGGACAGCAACCAATAACCATGGTTTTTTCAGTCTGACCGTACAACAAGGTGATATCCAGCTGGAAACATCTTATATTGGCTACCAGCGTTTCGCATATCATTTTAATGATCTGAAAAAAGATACGGTCATGGAAATACTGCTCAAAAGCGGTAAAGAGCTTCAGGAAATAGTCGTTACCGGAACAAATGCTTCACAAAATCCGGTACATACTCCCCAGATGGGGACATTGAAGATTTCACAAAAAACAGTAAAATCAATCCCTACCCTTCTCGGAGAATCGGACGTGATCAAGACTTTGCAGACACAGCCGGGCGTTTCGGCAGGAACGGAAGGTTTGGCAGGTATGTACGTCCGGGGTGGCAATGGCGATGAGAACCTCTATATGATAGACGGCATTCCCCTTTACCAGGTAAACCACCTGGGAGGGCTCTTTTCCGCTTTTAATGCCGAGGCTCTGAAAGATGTCGATTTTTACAAATCAGCTTTTCCCGCCCGTTACGGAGGAAGACTTTCAAGCGTAGTCGACGTACATACCAAAGATGGGAACATGAAAGAATATCATGGCAGTGCCATGCTGGGCCTCACTTCCGGAAACATTAATTTTGAAGGTCCGCTCGTCAAAGATAAAACATCATTCAATGCATCTCTGCGCCGCTCCTGGTTCGACGTGCTGACAGCTCCGGCACTTGCCATCTGGAACAGGATAGAGAAAAAGGATGGAAAAAAACGAACGGGAAGATATGCGTTCACCGACTTCAACATGAAGGTAAACCATCACTTCAATGACCGTAGCCAAGGATATGTCAACCTTTATTTCGGACAAGATTTTCTAAAAGGAGGAAGTACCGATTATAAAACGAGTGATGACAATCTCTACTACGAATCGAAAGATATCGGGAAATTACGCTGGGGAAATACCGTTGCCTCCGCCGGATGGTCTTATGTGATGAATCATAAAATGTTCAGTAATATTTCGGCTTATTACACACGTTATAATTCCTCCATAAGAAGAATAGAGGAAAACCAAACAGGTAAAAAAGACGATGAGGAATATAAGAAAAGTAAAAGAAATACATCGACTGAAAATGGTATCAACGACCTGGGTTTCCGGATGAATTTCGACTATTTGCCCGCTCCCGCCCATCATGTCCGTTTCGGTAGCAATTACATCTATCATCATTTCCGCCCGGAATATACCCAAAATGAAGTGACCGGCGATTATGAGAAACTGGAAGTCAAAGATGTGAAAGAGACCTTATCGGCAAATGAACTGGCTGTTTATGCAGAAGATGACTGGACAGTCAATCATTTTATCCGCCTGAATGCCGGGATACGTTTCAGTCTTTACAATGTCCGTCAAAAAACTTATACTTCGCTGGAACCCCGCATATCTTCCCGCTTCCTGGTCAACCCCCATCTAAGCCTGAAAGCATCCTATGCCCGGATGAGCCAGTACATTCACCAGATAAACGAAAGTTATATGAGTCTGCCGACAGATACCTGGATGCCGGTTAGTAAAAAACTCCGCCCACTGGTCAGCGACCAGGTATCGGCCGGCGCCTATTACAATCTGCACAACGACTATTCTTTCTCAGTAGAAGGTTATTATAAATGGATGAATCATATTCTCGACTATAAAGACGGCTATAATTTCCTCCCGTCATTCATCGGTTGGGAAGATAAACTGGCCCAGGGCAAAGGATGGTCGTACGGGGTAGAACTGATTGCCCGTAAAGAAACCGGACGTGTCACAGGATGGTTGGGATACGGACTGATGTGGGCAGACCGCCAGTTTGCTGAAATAAATGACGGTAAACGTTTCCCTGCCAAATTTGACAACCGTCACAAACTGAATGTTGTGGCCAACTGGAAACTAAGCGACAAAGTAGAATTAACCGGTAGCTGGACATTTATGACAGGAAACCGCCTTACCGCTTCTTTCGAAAATTACGAAGACCTCGGACAGGCACATTTTCCTTCCGACGTAGCTCCCATTCCTCCGTTTATGGATACACCGGGAGGACTTGAATATTTCACCGAACGCAATAATTTCCGCCTGCCGGCTTATCATCGGCTTGATCTGGGTATCAATATTTATCGTCCTAAAAAGAATGGACGCATGGGAATCTGGAATGTCAGTATATATAATGTATATTGCCATATGAATGCGATTACCTTAAAAAAGCGTTTCTGGTATAATTATGATTGTTATTTCGAAACGATGAGTATTCTGCCTATCATACCATCGGTTTCATACACCTATAAATTCTGAATAAGATGAAAACAAAAATACTTCTGTTATCTGTCCTGTCAGGCTTCATATCTATCCTGACTTCCTGTTATCGCGAAATTGACGTGGAGAAATATCGTACTACCCCTAAAATCGTCATTAACTGCCCTATATCCCCCGATACCGTTATCCGGGCGAGCATTACCCGCACCTATTTTTTCTCAGATCTGGACAATCTCAAACCTGAATACAATGGCTGGAACGGGCAAACAGAAATTTCAAGTATAAAATTAAGAAATGCAAAGGTTGAACTTTATATAAACGGGACTTACAAAGAAGACATGAGATGGCAGGCTTTGGATAGTGTCGACGAATATCACACACCAGATACCTTTTTCGTATCGACGATTATTCCGCAAGCTGGCGATAAAGTCAAAATTGTAGCAACCACACCCGAATATGGATCTGTATGGGCAGAAGACGTCGTTCCTCAACGGGTTCCGATCGAAAAGATAGAGATCAGTTGCCGGAAAGAAACCGGAGATCCTTACAGCATACAAAATAATACCCCTGGCAATATAACTTATAATAATGAGTATTATGCCTTTCAGTATTACATAACCTTCAGGGACACACCGGGTAAAGCGAATTACTATCAGTTATGGGTGGAAGGAGACATTCAATATATCGACCCCATATTCAACAGTGTAAATTCCACTATCGACGGGACGTTAGGCTATGACGGCGTAGACGGACGGGGCGGTCGTGTATTTACCGACGAACTTATTGATGGAAAAGAATATACCATCCAGGTAAAAGAACTGATACAGGCACATTATAGTGTTCAGGATTTGAAAGAAAGAAGCATTAACTTGTATTCTCTCTCCGAATCTTATTATCAATATTTGTTATCATTGGAAAAAATCAGTGCCAGCACTCTATCCGGCAGCTTATCTAACATAGGATTGGCCGAACCGCTTCGTGTTTATACCAATGTAAATAACGGCACCGGCATATTAGGAGCCTGCCAGCGTACTAACATAAAGATCAATCTGGGAGATTATATTCCAAAGAAAGAAGATAAATAAAAGCCTTCTCCGGATATATACGGAAGCCAGTATTTCTTATTTCTTCCGATTATTTGTACCTTTGTTCTGATAATACAAAAGGAACATTCATGTACTTCAAAGATAT
Source organism: Parabacteroides caecihominis (assembly GCF_023656785.1). Taxonomy (NCBI): domain Bacteria; kingdom Pseudomonadati; phylum Bacteroidota; class Bacteroidia; order Bacteroidales; family Tannerellaceae; genus Parabacteroides; species Parabacteroides caecihominis. Next base: position 51,127 of record NZ_JAMOKS010000027.1, on the reverse strand, counting down.
AATCGGTCAGGAAGAGATAAAAAAACAGCTTATCCATTCAGCACAAACAGGTGTTGTGCCTCATGCCCAGCTATTCACGGAACAGGGAGGTGCGGGAGCATTTCCTCTGGCACTGGCTTATGGCCGTTATCTGAACTGTACGCACCGGACCGAGACTGATGCCTGCGGGACATGTCCGTCCTGCCTGAAATTTAACGAACTGGCGCACCCTGACCTGCATTTTGTATTCCCTATTGTTGCCAAGAAGGAAAAGAAAAAAGAAGTATGCGACGATTATTTGACCGAATGGCGCGGTTTCCTGAAAGAACGTCCTTATTTCAATATCGACGGATGGCTGGATTACATCGATGCCGGCAATTCGCAGGCCATCATCTATTCGAAGGAAAGTGACGAAATCATCCGTAAACTGAATCTGAAAATATACGAGGCGTCTTATCGCATCCTGTTGGTCTGGTTACCCGAAAAGCTCCATCCGACCTGTGCGAATAAACTTCTGAAAGTAATAGAAGAACCTCCTTTGAATACCGTCATCCTGATGGTATCGGAAATACCGGACCAGATCTTAGGAACAATCCTGTCACGTGCACAGCGAATCAATGTCCGTTCCATCCACCCGGAGGCTATAACAGCTGCTATGATAACACGATTCGGACTGGCTCCGGACGATGCAAAACATGTGGCCCACCTGGCAAACGGGAGTTATCTGAAAGCCGTAGAAGCGATCAGCTTGAGTGAAGAGAACAGTTTCTATCTGGAGCAGTTCAAGACGATGATGCGTAACTCCTGGGCACGTAACGTCAAAGGGATGAAAGCGATGGCCGATGTTCTTGCCGGCATCGGACGCGAACGCCAAAAGAACTTCCTGCAATACTGCCAGCACCTGATCCGTGAAAACTTTATGTACCGTTTCCAGTCACCGGACCTGAATTATATGAATATGGACGAATCCGGTTTTGCCGTAAAATTCGCCCCTTTTGTTAATGAACGGAATGTATTCGATATCATGGAAGAGCTGGCAAAAGCCGAACGGCATATAACCCAGAATGTAAATGCCAAAATGGTCTTTTTCGATTTGTCGCTGCGACTGACGGTTCTGATAAAACGGTAAGCAAAAAATTATTCTAAAAAATCCAGCGTCAACAGTAACTAACCATAAATCAGTTACTGTTGACTGCCGAATAATAAATAAAGCCTAATGAATCAAGCCATCACCTACCGGAGAATAAGCTCCGATCTCACCGATATAAGCATATGATGAGCGAGAGTTTGATCCTACATAATACATGAAATAGCGTGCTTTCACAACATTAGCGCCCCTTGAAAACTGAGGGATATCGACTACATTATCTAAAGAGTAAACGCCATAGTCCTTCCATCCCGGATCCTTACTGTCTGCCGGATCGTTCAATGATTCAGCATAAAAAATCTGATGCGTCGGCTGGGCACCCGCTGAGTCGTCCATACGACGATAGACTTCAAAACTTGATATATTCACCGTTTCTCCCATATCTACTATAAAATAATGAGGAAAGCCAGAGTATGGATTATGCGAAGTGTGCCATGGAGTATTGATATCGCCATCGATGGTATTCGATGCCCCCCATCCATTTGTTGCAGCAGCATCGGAACTATAACCAACAATCTTCCAACCGGATTTGTCTATCGGACGTTCATAATAAACCGGTATGTTTCTAGATGTAGAAATAAATGTATCTATGGCACTCCCTTCTGGTATGAAACGTGAGCTGTAACTTATATTTCCCTTCAAATCATACAGGGTAGTTGTGGTAGCATCAGCCGGCAATTCCATACGAACCGTTTCATTGGAAGTATCGGTATATTGCAAATCCATACCAATAGCCCCTCTAGCTACTCCTCCCCAATAAATCACCATCGAATCACCTTCCATATCATAACGGGTAAACTCGGTAATGTAACTTCGGTTAGAAAGACTATTCTTATAGTTCTCTCCATAAGAAGATCCGGTAGCTTCAAACTCTAACGAACGATTACCGAATTTATCAAAACTGACTAATTGGAACAGATATCCGCTTTCCGGCATATCATCGAGTATAACAGGAAAAACACCAGTCTTTCCACCGATCTCGACATCGACAGAGTCTTCATAATTATTCCAATAAACGCGTAAATTTTCTACACGTTGAGCTTTTACATAAATGTCTAATTGAATCCGGTTCTCGCCTGCCCGAACACCTACACTATCCACTTTTGCAGCATAAACGATCTCTCCTTCGTCAAGATACTTGTCAGTAAGATCATTCATATCCGTACATGATTGGCTGGCAATTGCCAATAGCATCAGTAATACAAAATATACTTTATTGAATTTCATAAACTGTTCTTTTTATAATTATTGATATAATTCGGATCTGTTGTCTCCAAACACAAACAGCTCTCCAATCTGGAAATTATCGCCGCCTGCCCAAGTCCTGGTAACTTTTATACGAATCCATCGAACAGGTGGAACATCCAAGGGCATAATAAAATTCTCGCCGGATACAAGAGCTACATCATCATCTTCCGAAGAATGCTGACCTAAAGGAAGCCCCGAAGGCTTTACTGATTCGAAAGTACCCAACAATGTCCAACTATCCCAATTACCTGTAGGATCTAAATCCGTAGCACCATAAACTTCAAACTGTTTTAGGTTTCCTTCAGAAAAAATATAGGCATCTCCACGTTGATAGAGCAATAAACGACTGATCTTACCTACCGCACCTAAATCAATAGTAATCGATTGAGGCCAAATTCCTGTTCCACCCGGCGAACTAAATCCATTATCACCCGGACCATAAATACCATCCCATATACGAGACATCCCCCAACCTACACCTTCACCAATATCGTTCGGTAATTTAGCATCGGACCATTTAGTCTTATCGAATGAAGTTTCGAACATAGGTGTCAACTCTTTATAAAGCGTCGGACTGACATTTCCCCAGCGATCCTTCACGTAGATTCCAAAATCCATTGGAATAGTATCCAACCCACGAGCAGCTCCACTACCCTCTATAACAGTCGTATAGAACGTTTCCAAAGGTTGATAATCTCCATATTCATCTTTACGTACAATATGGACTGTCACCTCATCCCGGTTTGTATTAGTCCATTGTCCTTGTACACCACCAAAGTCCTGTACTAAATCAAGTGTTTTACCGATCGTCAGTACAGGAGGTTCTTCAGGATTCACCGTTACTTTCACAGGGGCAGATTCATTACGACTCCGATCCACTGCAATAAGCGAAACCTCACGCGGTTCCATATCGCCAAAACCTACTACCTTAATTGTATCTGTATAAAGGGAACTTTTGGCCTCAGCCATCCCATCCTTCAGGTTATAAACCGCTTTAACATAAAGTAAATCTTCATCATCCGGTAAAGTATAACTAAGAATAGCCCCTCCGGGAATATTTTTTACATTCACATTCGAGACAGCCCCCGGAGCAATAGAATCTATAGGTTGCTGCCCTATTGGAGATTCACTGCATGACCAAGTAATCAAACCTAGTGTCATGGCAGATAGTATAATCTTATTTTTCATATTCATCATTATTATAATGTATTAGATATTGAATTTATTACCAACCGTAATTTTGTACAAGATTTTTATTAGTAATAATATTCGTCTCCCGAATAGGCATAAAATAATCTTTCACTGTTACTTTTACAGGAACTTCAGCAACATTCTGCAATTTATAAAAGTCTTCAGGTGTCTCACCTAAGATATTCCACCCCTGAGGCTGTATATTATAAGTATCGATCTGTTTCCAACGACGAATATCCCAATAACGTTTGGATTCAAAAGCAAACTCAACCGTTCTTTCATCATGGATAATATTGCGCAAACCTTCTTTTGTCGTCGGTTTAGATGGGTCGGTAGAATATTTACTCCATGAATCTATTACCCCCTCCAATCCGGCACGTTCACGGATTCGGTCTATGTATTCATATACTTCAGCGGAAGGACCCGAATATTCATTCAATGCTTCCGCATAAAGCAAATAGAGATCAGCCAAACGAATAACAGGAAAAGGATAATACTCCGGTTCTGCAATAGTACTGTTAGTAACACCGTTTTTATAACTAGCCATTTTCTTAGGAGCATAACCGGTTATAGAATAGGAACTACCCCCTTGATAACCGGACCACCCCAAATTTAAAAAGTTAGTATAGTTACATGACTCAAAGTCATTTTTCCCATTTCCGTAGTAAATTCCCTGATCAAAACCTATGCTGGCATAAAAACGAGGTTCACGGTTGTAATGCATATAACAAGTACGTTGTCCTTCTTTTACAAAATATTTCTCATCTCCGGAAGATGGTTCCGAACGTAATTCATGGCGTTTGTCATACCATCCCTCTTTGCTCCATTGTTTATCTTCATTCATAGGTACACCATTGGATGTATAAAAACTTTCCACTGTTTTAATTGTCGGAGCCCATTGAGCACTAATCGTATTGATTATTCCAGCATCAATACGTACAACACGAGGAGTCGAATGATAGGAACGATCCCTGCATTGACTGTTTGTACCTCCCCATATCAACTCACAGTTCCAACGTTCGCAAACGACCTGACGCAACATAGTCTGTAATTGGAGCACAGGAGGCTGAGTCACTGTGATCGGCTCAATTTCCGTATACAGTTTCTTTCCGGCGCCATGACAAGCTTCTATCGCTTCTTTACAAGCATCTGCAGCAATTTTCCATTTTTCAGGATCATACGTTTGATTAAACAAGACTGTCCCGCGATTATCTATCAGTCCTGCCATTTCTGTATTACCATTGAACAAAGGACTGGCAGCCATTACCAACATCTCTGCACGAACAGCCAAAGCTATCTGTCTATCAACGCGACCGCCTTCAATACTCATAACCATGTCTTTATAATCCGGCAGATCAGGCAAAGCTTCCAAAATCAGATCATTTACATAAGTCACCACATCATCCACTTTATCACGATAAACCGCAACCTGTTCTGGTGAAGCAGAAACTGGTAAGTTTTCGTCTATAATAGGTACAGGACCATAACATTTCAACAAATAATAATGATAATATGCCTTTAGAAATTTCACTTCAGCAACCCAACGAATACGTTCTGATTCTTCCAGATCAACCGTATTAGCAATATTCTCCAGAAAAATATTACAATCACGGATACCAACGAATAAGCCTTTACCACCTTGCAGACCATCCCAAAAATTCAAGTAAGGATCATCCAATTTTTGAAATCCGCGTTGTAAATAAGAAGATGTAAACGTTGGAAATACATGTGATGCTATCGGATAGAACTGCCATGTCTCGTCACCACCGTTAATCGCCGGGTCATTAAATAAATCACCCCACTGCGGGCGATAGCTATAACAAGTATATAAAAACTTTTCGGCAGCAGCTCGATTCGTAAAAGCCGACTCAACCGTTGCAACATTATCCGGCACTAAATCCAGATAACCGTCACACGAAGTAAATCCCTGTAATAATGCTGCAAACATTAATATTTTATAGAATGTTTTCATGTAAACTAATTTATTGATAAATAAAATCCACTAAGATAAAATTTCGTTACCTCTCTCATTAGAAAGAGATCTGAGCTCCCAAATTGAATACACGCTGAACCGGATATCCTAAACCATTTCCACCCATTTCAGGATCCCACAATTTGAAAGGACTAAATGTAAGCAGGTTCGTACCGCTGAAATAGATACGAAAGTTCTTTACAAAGACTTTTTTAAGTACATTGGTCGGAACTGTATATCCGAACTCCAATGATTTCAAACGCAAGAATGAACCATTACGCATAAACCAGGTAGACGGTTTCTGATTATTCTCTACAGCTTCATAAGATAAACGTGGCCACAAAGCATACAGGTTACGATTATCTTCAGACCAGTGATCATCTGCATATGCTTTTAACAAAGCATTCTGTCCGTTGAGGAAAGGTAGAGTTCCGTTATCCGTTGATGTGTCGATCCAAAATGATTCACGAGCCAAGCCCTGGAAGAAGAAAGACAAATCCCATTGTTTGTATCCTCCGGACAGACCGAAACCATAAACAATTTCCGGACTAGTCGGATAACCCATCGGTACCATATCCAATTCGGTAATCTTACCATCGTTATTGATATCTTTATATTTGATATCACCAGCCATATAATTACCAAACTGAGTCGGTGAATTACGGATATCTTCTTCATCTGCAAATAAACGTTCAGCCACATAACCGAAATTCTGATTCAGGGAAGTCCCCAGTTTCGACTTCCAGGGGGTACTACTGTAGTCAGGTTCTTCGTAGGCAGTAAACTCACTGGTTGCATAAGTGAAATTAGCCATCCCCGTCAACCAGGCATCATTATTAATCATATGGTTATAGTTCAACGACAGATCGATACCACTACTTTTAGCTTTCCCCACATTAGCCATTACATCAGCCTGAAGCCCCATAGTTGTAGGAATAGAAGCACGTGACATTAAAATATTCCAACGGGATTCCATAAAATAATCCGCCTGCAATTCCAATTTGTCAAACAGACCTAACTCTACACCCAGGTTTGTTTTCCGGGCAGTCTCCCAGGTTATATCCTCGTTCGGGTAACGAGAGATCGAAACACCATTCAACGTACGTCCTCCAAAATTTCCATAAGTACCGAACGACGATTGCTTACCATCGCTATTCATATTTACTTCCGAAATATAGAAAAAACGATCTTCAGGTCTACCAATCGCATCGTTACCGGATAACCCGTGAGTAACTTTCAGTTTCAATTTATTAATCGTTTTCTTCAAATCATCATTCCAGAACGCTTCACTAGAAACAAGCCAACCAAGTCCCATTGAAGGAAAGAAACCAAAACGTTCCTTTTTTGCAAAACGTTCGGAACCATTATAACCGAAGTTTGCTTCAAGGAAGTAACGCGAATCATAAGCATAAGTAGCACGACCGGCAAAATTCACATTGCGTGAAGGCAATGAAAGTTGTAATGTATTGGCGTCGGAAGTTAGGGATTGACGAAGTGTGAAAACCAACATAGCACCAACAGCATGCTTTTCATTATAAGTTTGACTCCAATTAGTAGCCGTTTCAAAATAAGTTGTAGAACTAACTACTTTATTACCGGGAACAAAGTCTAATGTTTCACGTCCATCCTGTTCGTTAAGGGGGGCCAAAATATAGGTATCCTCCAACTTATTATAGGAACCTATTCTATAGAAGAACGGTACATATTGACGAGATACATCAAAATAACCATATCGATTTGTATTAAACATAGCACGAAGAGACAATCCTTCTGTGATAAAATCCAAATTCTGCTTCAATTCAAACTGAGCCGCCATCTGTGAGGTTTGCGTATCCTTATATCCTTTCAACATATCGGCATACGGGTTATTATACTGTCCCTTGTCTGCATTACCGAATAATATATGTTTGGTATACTGATTTGCTTCATCAGCCGGATAAGAAGGGGCGAACAAAACAGGGTTAGTTCGCATTACTTTTGAGAACAGCTGATCACCACCATCTATCGGTCCGGTATAATCATCAAATGCACCACTCAAGCGAACGATAGCTTCTGTTGTTTTAGTAACATTGATATTTACATTGGCACGAAGCATATATCGTTTCAGGTTGATATTATTATTGAAACTACTCTTTTTATCGACATTCAATACACCCTTATCCGAAATATAACTACCGGCAATATAATAACGAGCAACTTTACCACCACCACTTACGTTAAAGTTGGCACGGTAGTTGAATGTATTTTTCTTGAATAGTTCATTATACCAGTCCGTAGCCGGATAAACATACGGATTCACACCGGCAATCGTATTATCTATCTTCTGCTGCGAATAAGGTAGTGCTCCCATCGGATTACGTGTCAATACGGCTTCATTATGAAGGCGCATATAAGTGATCGGATCGGCCAGTTCCACCATTTTTGTCGGTTGCGACATGGAACCTTCCAACCGGATACTTACCTGGGCGGCCCCTTCCGCTCCTTCTTTCGTCGTTACCAAGATAACACCGTTAGCACCACGAGAACCGTAAAGAGCTGTTGCTGTGGCATCCTTCATAATAGAAAAAGAAGCGATATCATCCGGTTGAATACGGGATAATTCTGTGGTAGTAACCTCATTGTTATCAATAAGAATGAGAGGATCTTTTTTATAACCGAAAGTTGTCACACCACGAACAAAAAATTCAGCATTATCTTTTCCCGGTTCGCCACTTCGTTGATAGGCAATCACTCCGGACAGACGTCCGGCCATTGCCGTAGTCAGGTTGCTGGAAGGAACTTTCAATTCCGATGGATTCAAGGTTGTAATGGATCCGATAACGCTTTCCTTCTTTTGTTTAGCAAAAGCAACGACAGTCACTTCTTCCAATTCATCCGTTTTGGGTTTCATCGTGATTACAAGATCCTTCTTATCTTTGACCGTTACAATCTGATCTTCCATACCCAGATAAGAAACAGTTAGTTTCTCACCGACCGAAACACTGATCACAAATGATCCGTCGATATCTGTGGCCACACCTCTCGTACCACCTACAAGAACTATATTTGCACCGGGAAGAGGCTCTCCCATATCATCAATTACTTTTCCTTTTAAATTGAAGGTTACCTGACTCTGATTCGGAATAATCCCACTTGAAGCCGATTTGTCCCTATCTACTCCTACATTAACCGACGCAAAAGATATTGTATAACTAAAAACACATAGAATAGTTAGGGATACAGCTTTTCCTTTTATATTACTGCATATAGATTTATTCATTATATTGATATTAAGTTTAACAATTAAATATGTTAATTACTGATACTATTGAATAGGTTCATTTTATGTCTTCATAAGCTATTTTATTTATGTTACTGACTCTTAGTCCTTGTGGAACTATGTTAATATCAGAAACACAAGGCAGAAGACATACATTGTATATCAACGCATTAACAATTTAACACACAGTTAACACAAAAAGATTCCGTGGATTACATATCTGTTTTCAAGATGACTTTTGAAACTTAATTAGGGATAGTGCCAGTTTTATTATATTAAATATCATTTTTGTAACTTGTAATTTTTATTTAATACGGATATTTGTAACAATTAACAATCCGGATTAAATTAACATAGTTCCACAAGAACTGAGGATACCTTTAAATAACAAATATGAAATTGTGAAAAAATATGGCAAAATAAAGCCTTGACTATATTCGTAAATAGTTTACAGATAAAGAGATGATCCGTTATTTTATAATGCGAGAGTAACTTTTCCTCAAATTCGGATTATTTTTTCTGTTCCGATGTTTAAGATGCCTGCTATTTCTTTTATGCCGTTTGTTTTCCCGCCTCATTACGAAGTAACATGCCGCTATATAGAGCATAATAGCTATAAATCTTCCTATCATTTTTCTTGTATAAAATATATAATATATCTGTCCTGTATATATTCCCGCAATCCACACTTTAAAACTTTCTGTTTCGCTTTATATGCAAAACAGAAAGTAAATGTAGAGGACTCTCCAATTATATAGGAGATATAAGTAAGTTTGCTTTTCGCCATCCTTCAAGAGGTGAACAGTTAATCCCCTCCCGGTAAAACAACCTTACCCGACGATCCCGCTTACACATAAAACCAGCAAGATCAATGCCGCAATAAAAGGCCCCCAGAGTCCGACAACCAGACCGAATATAGCCATTCTAACTTGTTTTCTGCTGTACTTTACATCGTCAAGCACATTGGCCTGCAACTTTTTTTCAACACTTGTAACCATAATTATTCTGTTTTTTTAATTTGTAATCTGATAAAACTCACTTTTGAAATCGCTGGTCAGAAACTGTAATGAACACGTGCACTAAGTACTGTGAAGTTTCCTTCCCCGTTCCTGACATACTGAAAAATTGGCTGGATGAATAGAGATTCATTGATAGTCTTGTTCCACGTCAATTCCAGTGACCACTCTTTACCCTGAAAAAAACGGGCATACTGCCCTGACACCCCGAACTGGTTATTTACGCCAGCATACGTACAACCTATCTCCGCATACCGGTAACAACTGTTTTGCCTGCATGTGTTTTCCGAATACTGAGCCATCAAGGAAACATACTTGTCATCGACTTTCCACACAGGCTGTTCCCCGTAAATCCACCAGGCACAACTGGTCTTTTTCAGGGATTCCACCATTGGAGACATCTCTCCCTCTTCATCAACGGGGTATTGTCTGTTGTGTACGGCAGCCCCTATAAAGTAGGATCCATTCCCATATCCGTATTCCAGTTGAGCTATATTAAAAACACCATCCCGTTTCGGTCGGATGAGGAACGGATTGTCGTGCCGGTTCCAACTATTATAACCTACACCATTGTACAGGCTGTTTTTTAAAGTCCATCTGCTGAAATTCACATCAAAATATACGGTCAGTCCGGACAAAGGATAATTGGCAATCGGATAGCTTGCCGAAATCGTTGGAAAAATGCCGCAAGAGCTGTTTGTAAAGAGGGAAGTGACATCGGACGTGAAAAAATCTTCGTTCACATTGCGTACGCCGACAAACAGATGGACTTTCTCCCATGTGTGCATGTATCCCAACAGGGCGATAGCGGCATAATTATTCTCCTCCTCTATATTAGAGAAGGTCTGCCAGTCATCAATGATGTATTCGTTTGTCTTTGCAACATGAATCGTGGCAGCCTCCAAAGAGCCATCCTTCCACAGCGGAAGGGTCATGTCCAGCCTGAGAAGGTTTACCCAATTGGTCTTTTTCTTCATGTTCCACTGCCATTCGGTAGTATATGTACCACTGAAGGTCTGCGTAAAAGCGATAGTAGGCATCATGCAACCCATGAAGAAAAGTATTGTCTTTAATTTCATAACCACTGTTTTTGTCTGCGGGACATTTGCCAGATGAAAGCAAATGCCTCGCAGAGTTTTTACTTATTCAATTCAATCACTTCAGCAACTGGCAATAAAATAGCCAGCGTTTCTGTTTATAAATATTCCTCATCTTATTTTATAACCAACGTTTGAATGCACGGATATAGAGAACCTTTAGTCCCTGTGTCAGTATACAGTAAGAGAACAAAATACCGATGAGCCAGGGGAAATAAGTCCATGGAAGCGGTGTTAGACCTATGGAAGCACCAAACGATGAGAATGGCACACAGATACCGATAGCCATGATTGAGAATGTCATTACCAGTACCGGCCAAGATGCCGTGCTCTGGAAAAACGGGATCTTACGCGTACGAATCATATGCACGATCAATGTCTGTGACAGCAATCCCTCGATAAACCAACCTGACTGGAACAAGGATGCAGCTTCGGAACTCTGACAACTGAAGAACCACCACATCACAATGTAAGTCGCAATGTCAAAGATGGAACTGATGGGACCAATCCAGATCATGAAACGACTCAAGTCAGAAGAATCCCAGATACGAGGTTTACGTAGGTATTCCGGATCCATACGGTCGAACGGAATGGTCGTCTGGGAAATATCGTAGAGCAGATTCTGAATCAATATGTGAATAGGCATCATCGGCAGGAAGGGCAGAAATGCACTGGCGGCCAGTACGCTGAACATATTGCCGAAGTTAGAACTAGCGGTCATCTTCACGTACTTGATAATGTTACCGAATGTCTTGCGTCCTTCGAGTACACCGTTCTCCAATACCATCAGATCCTTTTCGAGCAGGATGATGTCGGCGCTTTCCTTGGCAATATCCACTGCAGAATCTACGGAGATACCGATGTCTGATTCACGCAGTGCGGCTGCATCGTTGATGCCGTCTCCCAGGAAACCGACCGTATTCTTTTGCTTCCGCAAGAGCTGGATAATCTCCACCTTCTGCATCGGTGTCAGTTTGGAGAAAATGTTACCCATTGCCACGGCTTTCATCTTGTCTTCCTCACTCATCTTTTCCAATTCGGGTCCCGTAACAGCCGTCGAGGTTTCGATACCTACTTGCCGGGAGATAGTCTTCACTACTGCATCATTGTCACCGGAGAGCACCTTGACCTCCACACCATGTTCGTGCAACTGGCGAATGGCTTGAGCCGCAGACGCCTTAGGTGGATCGAGGAATGCCAAATAACCTATCAACACCATCTCCTGTTCATCTTCCACAGCAAAATTGTTCTCCTTGCTCAGAAAGCTCTTATGAGCAAGGGCAAGGACACGCATACCCTGGTTGTTCATCTCTTCGACAAATTTTTGCGCTCTCACCCGTATGTCTTTGACGAGTGGACGCACCTCACCGCCAAATTCGGCATAGGAACAGATACTCAGCATCTCCTCCACAGCGCCTTTGGTGATGATCTGGCGTTTTCCATTGTTGTCCTCCACTACAACCGACATCCGACGACGGGTAAAGTCGAACGGAATCTCGTCCACCTTCTTATATGAACTGCTCAACGATTCCAGCCCCAGTTCCTTAACGTGCGAGAGGACGGCGCGATCCATCAGATTTTTCAATCCGGTCTGGAAATAGCTGTTGAAATAGGCGTGTCTCAGGATACGGTTTTCCTTATCTTCGGTGCCGTCTGCATTGACATGGCGTTCCAGTACGATTTGATCTTGCGTCAGCGTACCGGTCTTGTCGGTACAGAGTATATTCATAGCACCGAAGTTCTGGATGGCATTCAGATCCTTTACAATTGTTTTTTTCCGCGACATGGCCATAGCCCCCTTTGACAAGTTGGCGGTCACGATCATAGGCAGCATCTCCGGAGTCAGCCCAACTGCCACGGAAATGGCAAAGATAAATGCTTCCATCCAATCTCCCTTCGTGATACCGTTTACAAGGAACACTATCGGAACCATGATCAACATGAAACGGATGAGCAGCAAACTCACTTTGGTGATACCCTTGTCGAATGCCGTGGCTGCGCGGTGTCCGGCTATGCTCTTAGCAATGGTTCCCAGATAAGTGTTGTTTCCCGTCTCGAAAACGATCCCCTTGGCTGACCCGCTTACCACGTTGGAACCCATGTAGCAGATATTGTCCAGTTCCACTACGCTTCCCTTATGGTATTTCTTACCCATCACCTTAGCGGTTTTCTCTATTGAGTCGGATTCGCCCGTCAGACTAGACTGACTGATAAACAAGTCTTTTGATTCGATGATACGGATATCGGCAGGAATCATGTCGCCGGCGGCAAGCATCACAATATCTCCCGGAACCAGTTCCTCTATACTGATTTCTCCGTCGGGAACTCCCCCACGTTTCACATAGCAGGTATTTGTTACCATTTTCTGCAAAGCCTCGCTTGAACGGTTGGCTTTCCATTCCTGAGTGAAACGCAGGATGGCACTCAGAACGATCATTGTCGTAACGATGATGATGGATGTCCAATCCTGATCACCGGGAGCAGCCATTAGTACATCCATCACAAAGGATATAATAACCAATGCCGTCAGTACACCAACAAAGGGGTTAATGAATGCCTTGGCAAACATGATGAGTGGTTTTTTCTTTCTTTCATGTACAACCTCATTCTTCCCGAAGAGGGATTGTCTTTTCTCTACTTCGTCTTCGTTTAATCCGAATTGAGTCGTCCGGAAATAATTGAAGACTGATTCAAGCGGCTGTGCTGCAGCCAAAAATACCTTCTCGGCATTAAAGGCGAATTGTTCGTTACTTTTTTTTCTCTTCCACATGTTACTTTTGTTTAATGTGTTAATTATTCTATTTTGCCTTTCGCGCCGCAAAAGTAGGGATGGTTCTTTTGGATGGCTGTTAGAAAACTATTAGAGTGCTATTAGAATTTTATTAGAGCGAACTCTAATGGTTTTCTAATAGCACTCTAATAGTTTTCTAACAGTCCCCTATCCGGGATACCCGTATTTTTGCTGATAAAAAACAATGATTTTATTTACTGATTATCTGGCAAGGATAGGATGTGCTTTTCTCATGGGTACTCTTATCGGTGTAGAACGACAATATCGCCAACGTAATGCAGGATTGCGTACTAACATTCTCGTTTCTGTAGGGGCAGCCGCATTCACCGTGTTGTCTTATTCTATGACATCCGGTAGTGGAGATCCTTCCCGTGTGGCAGCACAGATCGTTTCGGGAATAGGTTTCTTGGGTGGAGGACTTATATTGAAGGATGGTTTCACCGTCAGGGGACTGAATACGGCAGCCACGATCTGGTGTTCTGCAGCCTGTGGTACGCTTTCGGGAGTAGGGTTTTATAAGGAATCGGCTATCCTGGTGATATGTGTATTGGTGACGCACTGTCTTTTCCGCCCATTGTGCACATTCCTTGAAAAAAGAACGGCCGGAGTGTTTCATTATTCCGTCCATGCCGAATGCCAAAGAGATGTGTCCGAAAATATACAACAGCTCATCATGGATACGCTGGCCTTTGATCAGGATGTAAGGCTGAATTCACTCTTCTACAAAGGGGATGAAGATCGGATAATTGTGTGTTGCGATATGGAAACATTGGGAGATCACAAAGTCCTGCTCGATCTGGTTGTATCCCGTCTGCGTTCCCGTCCTGGTGTATTCGGTGCCGGATGGGAGAAACAAATATCTCCTCAGGAAGACTTTTGAGCAGTACCGGTTATATCAGACGTGGGGAAGCTTCACAACAAAAGTAGTACCTTCTCCACGTTCAGAGTGTACAGCTATCTCTCCGCCATGTAAACGGATGATCTTTTGGGACAATGCCATGCCTATGCCATGCCCCTCCACTATTTTCTCATCTTCCCCTCTATAAAATAAGGTAAAAAGATTCTGTTTGTCTATCTCCGACATACCTATACCGTTATCCGATAGATGAATAATAGTCCATCTATCCCAAAAAGAGATCTGGACAGATGAAGTGTTATTGCCAGAATATTTACAGTTGTTCTCTATAAGATTAGAAAAGGCAATGTTCAGCAAATACGGATTTCCCATCGTGGTAATTAAACGGTCATCGTCCGCCTCCTCCTGTCCGAAAAGCAAGTCTATATGATATTCCGGATGTGCCCTTAATATCAACTCCCTTACATCGAGCAACAACTCGTCCAGCCGAACATCCCGCATACTGATTTCTTCTTTCCGATAATCAGCCTTGGCTAGATTCAATAGTCCATCGATCAACCTGGTCATCCGCCGGGCATCCTGCAGCATGTTTTGCATGGCATAGCGGTACTGCTCTGTCGTACGCTCTTTTTGCAGAGACAGGCCTAACTCTGCGATGAGGGCAGACAACGGTGTACGCAGTTCATGGGAAACGTTGCTAACAAACATCCTTTGCGAATTGAATGAGATTTCCAACCGGTTAAGCAATGCATTGAAGGCCGTGCTGAGCTCACCTAACTCATCCTTTTCGTTCTTCACCGGAAGACGCCGGTCTATCTGTGAAGCGGTAATCGTTTCTGCCTCATTCACGATATTGCGTATTGGCTGCAACGAGACCCTGGCCAGGAAATAACCGGTGATGAACAGCAGGGATAGTCCTACAATAAACAGAATAAACAGCGTTTTCTGTAATCCGATCAGATTATCATAACCGTAACCATCATAAGCAGCGGCCGTGACTATATATTCTTTTCCTCTATACGGATAAACCATACCGACCCCCTGATACTTACCGATATGAAATTCTATCTCCTTTTTCCGCAGAATGTCGTTTATCATTTCCTGCGTTTCCTTAATAATATCGTTCTGTATGGCATCATGATAAAGCATTTGGAAGTCGGTCGTATAAACAGCCACCTCCACTTCGTTGATGAACTTCCTGTTGTTCAGATAAATAGACTGCATGATCCGGGCATCTACCTGATCTGCAAGAAACAAGTGAGCTTTGGTGATCCCCTCACTCTTCAGGTCTCTGAAAAAAGTTTTGTCGCGTGTCTGTTCGCTGACCAGATAGATCAGGATCATACACAGCAAGAAGACGGTGGCTGTTACACCGGTATTCTTTAAAGTAAGTGCAGTTCTTATTTTCATAACTTGTCTGTAAAGATAAAACCAACTCCCGGTTTAGTATGGATAAGTTTGACTTCGAAATCCCTGTCTATCTTTTTACGCAAATAGTTGATATACACATCTATAAAATTGGTTCCTGTATCAAAATGGGTATTCCATACTTTCTCCGCTATCTCCATGCGACTGATAACCCTATCCGCATTCTCCACCATATACACCAGCAGATTGTATTCTTTAGGGGAAAGTCTGATGGATATGTTGTTTCGTGCAACTTCCCGCTGCTCCAGGTTTACAGACAAATCCGCGTAAGCAATCTGCTTCACAAGAACCTCACCCAATACCGCATGCCTTTTCAGCAGGACCCTGACCCTAGCTGTCAATTCCCTAAAATCAAAAGGTTTCACCATATAATCGTCCGCCCCGACATCGAAGCCTTCCAGTTTATCATCAGCCGCTCCCAAAGCAGTCAGCATCAGAATCGGAACCCGATCGTCAATCTTGCGGATTTCCCTGCATAACTCGAAACCGTCCATCTTGGGCAGAATGATATCTGAGATAACCAGTTGGAAAGTATTTGACTGGAAAAGACGCAACCCCATGGCACCGTCATAGGCTACCAAAGCCTGATAACCGTTCTCTTCCAAACCGATTTTCAACAAATCGGCTACTCTCTTTTCATCTTCCACTATTAATATACTCTGCATGTTTCTTTTGTTTTGTATCTGAAAATTCGGATCGGTTATTTAAATGTAGATTCTTATATCTAAAACAAAAGTACAAAATAATCAGCTCTTTGCTATCATATATACTTTATTATTAATGCTTGGATTCTTTACTTTATAAACTATAGCTTCTTACTCCTCCAATTTCCTTTCCACAAATAAAAGAATGCAATAAACAGCATCCCATTATAAACATATTCCGTTGTCCAGCAAACAGCCACATCGGCATGCAACCAGACACCAACCAGGAATGTATAAGATACATATACAAAAATACTTGCCATATCGATCCATAATGCAACCTGTGTGTTCCCTGTTCCCGAAACGCTGAAGAAATAAATAAAAGCAGGAACCGCCAATATATAGGAAGAAAGCATGACCCAAAGGGACGGAACAGAACATTGTATCAAGTCCGGATTATCCGTATAAATACGCAGTACCAAATCCGGAAATAAAGCGATCAATATCCCTAACGGCAACACAAAAAAGTAACAAAGCCTTATCATCTGCCCGCACAATCCCATCACCTGGTCTGACTTGCCGGAACCGATCAGGTTACTCACCAGTGAACTCGATGTGGAAGCAAACGCATTGACAAACATAAACAGGAAAGACGAGATACTCCGTACTACATTCGTTATAGCCAGCGGACGTTCCCCCTGATGCTCCATCACTACAAAAAAGATAAACCAACCGACAAACGCGATACCATGTTGCACCATTATCCAGATCGATACATTCAATATTTGTTTCAACATCCGGAAATCAATTCCGGTAAAGCTGAACATTCCATACTTCTTATAATCGATCTTCTTCCAAGTATAAATGATAAAGAACAACACCGACACCGCCTCAGAAATAGAAGAGGCGATCGCCGCTCCGGCAATCCCCAAAGCCGGGAAACCGAACTTACCGAATATCAGGATATAATTCAGCACCACATTCGTCAGCACCATCACGACAGAGTTGGCTGTCAGTATCTTAGTCTTGGTGATACCGACATAAAACGCCCTGAACATCACCGCTATGAACGAGAAGAAGAACCCATAGACACGCCAGTCGATATAGCTCATGGTCGCCTGGTAAACTTCATCCGAGCCGATCAGCTTCCGGAGAATCACCGGTGAATAAAAATGGGAAACCGTAAATAAGGTGGCAGCAAGCAATAACAGGAAAAGTGCTCCCTGCATGAAAACCGGTCCGATCCGGGTATAATCCTGTGCTCCGTTGCGCCGGGCAATCAGAACCTGTGCTCCGACGCTAAAACCGAATCCCAGCATATAAATAACCAGATAATAAACTCCCGCCAGTGCCGAAGCTCCTAGCTCAACCTCTCCTACCCGGCCCAGATAAGCCGTATCGGTCAACCCGATCATATGCTCCATCAGCAAACTGATGAGTACAGGATAGGTAATCTGCCAAATTTGTTTATTCGTAAATTGCATAATGGATATTCAAAAAGGGATGCAAAGGTAGTAATAAGAAGTTTCCCATACAATATAACCGTTAATTATCCGTTTATCATTTTGTCACTACTATACCATCTAATTCGGATTACTATACCGGATATTTGAAAATAGTATACCGGGTAATATTTTTTAACATATTAAAAAGACAGAGAAATCAGTCAATACATAACATAAAGACAAAAACGATGAACTTCAAAATACTTCTGACATTCCTTATGACTATCAGCTTTTGTAGCTGTAACGGACAAAATACAAATGCAAACAATATCACGACAGCCACTCCGATGCCGATCAACCGGTTCGACAAAGCATTGTTCCAGCTAATAAACTCCGACGATACGACGCTCAACCAACAGCTATTGAATCAATATCCGCTGATGACAGAGATTCTGGGTAAAGGTATCCTGAATATGCAATCGCCGGAGATACCCGGCTTTTTCAATAAACTGGAAAACTTTTACTCCGAACCGACCCTGAAAAATCTTTATGCGGATGCAATCAAAAAATATGATTCGGTCACAGAGACAGAGCTATCGATCGGCAACGCATTCGCCTGGATACATGAAAAATTCCCGACCATGCAAATTCCGGCTTTGTACATGCACGTTTCCGGATTCAACCAGAACGTATTGGTCGGCGACAGTCTGTTATCACTCTCCATCGACAAATATATGGGAGAAGATTATCCGTTGTATCAGGACTTTTTCTATGACTATCAACGCCGTAAGATGCAACCCTCACATGTGGTTCCCGATTACATCGCCGGTTGGTTGATGTCCGAATACCCATTTAACGGCAATGAAAATGTATTGCTCGACCGGATGATCTATGAAGGCAAAATAAAATACCTGGTTTTATCAGCATTACCGGAGATGAGTCCGGCCGCTTTGTTCGGTTACACAGACGAAGCCTGGGAATGGTGCAAAAATAATGAAGCCAATATATGGAAAGCCATTGTCGAACGGAAACATTTATATACACCGGACCAGATGAACACCATGAAATATTTCGAAGACATGCCTGCCCAATTCCTGGCAAGCGATGCTCCCGGAAATATCGGAAGCTGGGTCGGACTGCAAATCATCGAACAGTATATAAAAGAAACAAATACAACTCCCGAAGCATTGATGAAAAACGATAATGCACAGGAAATACTGGCTGCATCGAAATACAAAGGAGGATAAATATATAACCGACGAATCAACTATATTCAACCGAATTACTTATATTTGCACAGAACTGTTAAATATACATCCGGATGAAAAATACGAAAGAACTTGTATTAGCTAAAATTAAAGAGACACTTCTTCAAGTGGCTCCCGGTGCCAAAGTAATTCTTTTCGGTTCACGAGCCAGAAATGATGCCCATTCAGACTCCGATTGGGACATCCTTATATTAGTCGACAAAAACAAATTGGACCCAGACGATTTCGACCGCATCTCTTATCCTTTGTATGAACTAGGTTGGAAAATTAACGAAATGATAAGTCCCAAACTTTATACGATTAACGACTGGCTGAAACGCAGCTTCACTCCGTTTTATAAAAATGTAGAAAAAGAAGGGATTGTGTTATGACTCTAACTGACGACGAAAGAGAAGCGATTGTAATTTATCGCATCCATAAAGCACATAATTGTCTGGTAGAAGTGGATGATATACTCCCACTCAATCATTGGAATATAATAGCAAACCGTTTATATTATGCTTGCTATTACATGGCATCGGCACTTCTCATAAAAAACGGGTATTATTCTCATACCCACAAAGGGGTCATACATCTTGTAGGGTTACATTATATAGCAAACGGTCCGCTCGTTAAAGAACAAGGCCGACTTTTTTCCAAACTGTTTGAAATGAGACAATCCGGCGATTATGACGATCTTTATGATCTGACAGCCGACGATGTAGAACGATATATCGAACCAACCCGTGAATTTCTGAAGTCACTTGAAAAGCTGATAAAGACTGCCTAAAAAAAAACCGCCCTATCCTCGCGGACAAGACGGATAACCTAATCTAACTTAATTCTAATACCATGAAAAACACTATATCTTAATAACAGGAGTTGATGAAAAAAGTTCAACGGACCTGTTTATTTTAATTTCTTTCACAAAATAAAGATCGTGCGAGACCAACAGCACGGTACCTTTATAGTCCTTGATTGCTGTTGTTATTATATTAACACTCTGAATATCCAAATTGTTCGTCGGTTCATCCAAAACAAAGATATCCGGCGTACTATTACTGACCATCAGACAGCAGATAGCCAACCGCATTTTCTCTCCACCGCTTAATTTTGAACAACTTTTATCCCAGGTCCCGACCGGAAAAAGAAAACGGCTCAAAATCATTTTTAACTCATGTTCAGGTTTGGCAAACAGATTATACTTCTCTAATTGCTCAAACACAGTCAGCTCAGGTAACACAATCGAATATTCCTGATCGATATAAACATATTTGAAATCGGCACGGTCGACAGAACCTTCTACTGGTTGCAGTTCTCCCAGAATCAGTTTCAATAAGGTTGTCTTTCCCGAACCATTGTTACCGCCGAACCGGATACGGTCGCCACTTCTGATCTGCAAGTTCAGTGGTTCGGACCATAAACGGTTCGGACCATAGCCGAAGTTCAGTTCCTTAACAGTCACCAATATTTTACCGGTATGGAGATTCGGTGAATTAAAATCCGTTTTCATCTGCCGCATATCCGGCAAAGCGGTCTGGATATCCGTAATGGAGGAACTGAGCGAACTCATTTTCTCATCATGCACATCCTTCAACTTAACCGTACTCTGTTCTGCGTGCTGTTTCATAGCCCCCATTATTATACGGGGAATACCTTTCTTCATGGCTGCTTTCTCTCCTCTTACACTCGATTTATTTTTTCTTTCAAGCGCTTCCCTGGCTATTTTCTTTGCCTGGCGCAACTCTTTTTCTTTTTCACTCAACTGATTCTGTAAGGCTACCAGTGCGATCTCTTTCTGCTCCTTATAAAAGTCGTAATTGCCACCATACAATGTGATCTTACTTCTGTCGAGTTCACAAGTGTAAGGCAACAAATTAAGCAATGTCCTGTCATGGCTCACAATAAGGATAGTGGCACGGCTCGACCTGATAAAGTCATACAGTTTGTCCCTGCTTCCGGTATCCAGATGATTGGTCGGTTCGTCCATCAGGATAATTTCGGGGGAATGTATCTGTATGCCCGACAAATATACTTTTGTCTTTTCGCCACCACTCAGCGTATTCATCGTCTGGTCCAGCCGGATGTGCTCCAATCCCCAAAAAGAAAGAGCGGCCAGGCTTCGTTCTTCGATATTCCAGTCATCATCCAGAATCGTAAAGTTCTCAACCGAGGCTTCTCCAGCTATGATAGCATGCAATGCCTTGATTTTAGCCTCTACCTGCAAGGCCTGCACTACGGTTAATTCATCGTATTGCCCGAAATGCTGGGGTACATAATAGGGTTTGGACGAACAAACGACTTCACCTGAAGAGGGCTTCAAGCTACCTTCCATAATCCGCAATAAGGTAGATTTGCCGGACCCGTTATTTCCGACCAATGAAACTTGTTCTCCTTTATTTACCGTCAAACTGATATCTCTGAATAGTGGTTCTTTATCCGCATGGATATAGCAAAGCTGTTGTACTGATATGCACATAGTCTATCTGCTTTAAAAATGTTAGAAACTAAAAATTGGAAATAAAAAAAGCGCCAGGAATAAGCGCATGAAATAGCCGGGATGGTTATACAGAAATCGGCTCAACAGAGATTGAACCTTTTAAATTATATGTTCTGAAACCGGCTTACTTAGATATTTTCATCGGAGGTATTTATAATGTGATGGGGCAAAGATAGGTATTTCCCGGAATAAACACACAAAATTTGACTGAAAAATGAACAGGCATCGGCTAAGCAACGGATAACTACCCATCCGGTCACGGGTAGTTATCCATTTGGAAAGAATAATTATCAGCTGTTTTTTACATTTCTCATCACCCTTTCGATTGCATCGTCCATTTGGGCGATCGATTCCAGGCCGAGTGTCATACAATGCAGATTGCTTTCTGTGACGGCAAAATGTATCGAACGTTCGCGTTCTTCATCAGTAACGTGTTTTCCTTCGCCGAAAATCTTCATGCCCATAATACCTTTTCCGTTTTCCCGGGCTTTGCCTAGGAGGGCGTTTACATCTTCCGGAGTACCGTCCATATGGCTTTGGAATGGGTTCAGGCGGCCCAGGATAATGTCGCACCACGGATTTTGAGCGGCTTCAGCCATTGCATCCCAGTTATGACAAGAAATACCGACGGCTTTTACGATGCCTTCTTCCTTTGCTTTGGCAAGCCCTTCCATATAAAATTTACGCGTTTCCGGCCAATTGCCGTCAGTCATACAATGCATCAGCAGGATATCGAAATACTCGGTACCGGCCTCCTGCCGGAAGCGGTCGAGTGTTTTCCGGACCGGTTCCCTTTTCTCCGAACCCTCGTCATACGTCCACATCTTTGTCATCAGGGTGACCTTTTCACGGGGTAACTCCTTCAAGGCTTTACCGACAAAAGGTTGTGAACCGTACATATCGGCCATATCGAAAAAGCGGAGTCCGCGTTCATAGCCATGATGAGCCAGTTTCACAAAATTATCCAATCCGATACGGGTTTGGTTGGATTCATAGTTCCAGCCTTTCGTCCCGGTCCCCAAAGCGATCCGTGAGACTTCCAGCCCGGTATTTCCTAGCTTTACTTTATCGACCGACACATCTGGAGGAAGCACTCGCTGTATATCAGCCCATCCCACCTGCGCCAGAGACAATCCGGCTACTCCGGCAACACCTGTCCGGATAAATTTTCTTCTATTCATCATTTCTACGTTGCTCATGGTAAAAGAATATTGAGTATTATGTTCGTGAATACGGATTAAGTCCTCCACAAAAATAATACTATTCACTTAAAAGCCAAGCTTTTCTATCCTTTTATCCAGCGGTATCCGTTAAATATATATCCGATCACCTATATCTATCAGCCGATAGATAAAATGAATTGGAAAATATCATCCTATCCCCTCTGATTTCTTTATATTTGCTTAGATAGATTTTCTATAAAAACATAACAAAAAGAAGATTATGAACAGATTATTTTACATAATATTGTGTATATTGATTTCCACCGGTATGGCAACAGCTCAATCATCCGAAGATAATCAAGGGATTACAATGAAGGGAAAGCCAGTCACCTTGTTGGGTACAAAAGCCTATATCGGAGAGATGGCTCCTGATTTCACCGGGATAGACAGCAATATGAAAGAAGTGAAATTGTCCGATTTCAAAGGGAAAGTCGTTGTTCTATCCGTTTTTCCTTCCGTCGACACCAAAGTCTGTGCCGCCCAGACAAGAAGATTTAATGAAGAGGCCTCCGGTTTAGGGAAAGATGTGGTTGTCCTGACACTATCCAAAGACCTTCCTTTTGCATTAGAACGTTTTTGTGCGGCAGAAGGGATCGACCGGATTTATACCTTGTCGGATTACAGGGAAAGCGAGTTTGGAATGAATTATGGCTTCCTGATAAAAGAAAATAAGTTGCTTGCCCGCGGCGTAGTAGTAATTGGCAAAGATGGCAAAATAACTTATGTACAGTATGTGAAAGATATCAGCCAGGAACCGGATTACAAAGCTACAATTGCAGCTGTAAAGAAAGCGAAGTAAAGAATGTATGGAAAGATTGGGCTATCCCGTTCCCGTGCTTGACACGGGGACAAGATAGTTCACCTTTGATAAATAACGAACTCACCCCTCTTTCAAAACCACCAGCACCTTCATCGGTCCATGGGCTCCCAACACCAGGGCCTGTTCGATGTCGGCTGTTTTGGACGGGCCGGAGACAAAGAAACCGTATTTATAGTCGGTTCCTTCCAGCTGCCGGTAGGCTTCATGCATGTTATTGACTAAAGCATCTTTATTGATAATGATTACCAGGGCTGTCGGAATAAAGTAGAGTGCTTTGAACTTCACCTGCTGCGTAATCCAGACAGCACCGTTCTCCGCCACCCCGAAACAGCCTTCCACAATGGCCAGGTCGGTATCGTTCAATTCCCTGGGATCGGAAAGAGAATCCGGATTGAAGGTGGCAACGGTTATTCCGGGCAGATTCGAACCGATACGTTTTGCCTCCGGGAAATGCCGGCGGATCAATTCATTGATGTCGTCATCCGACTGCCATACGGCAACCTGACCGCCGGCTGCTTCCAGCGAGTCGGAGAATTGTTTGAGTTTGTCTGCATAAGTGATTGCATCCAACGTTATTTCCGGTTTCTCGTAACGCGTCCCGGTATGGCTGCGGATACGGGATAATATATCATCTTTTGTACTCATCTTATTTTACTTTATTTTTCTTCCACATATCATTGAACGACTCTTTGGCAAATGCCGGCATCTCACGTCCTTTCCCCCAGGCATTCAAACCATTGTATATCATAAAACGAGGCATTTTATTCACCAACGGAGCAAATTTCAGCGCCGTATTAAATAAACCCGGCCGTTCCATCAGGAACTTCATGCCACCCGACATTATTTTCTTTTCCGAACTGGCCTTACCGATCTTATCCAGATCCTGACGCCAGCGATAAATCTGTTCACCCAGGTCGATCTTCACCGGACAGACATTCGAACAAGACAGGCATAAAGAACAGGCAGACACATTATCGGAGTACTCTTCCGGATTCTTCAACATACCCAGATTGATGCCGATCGGGCCAGGTATAAAATAGGTATAGGAATACCCGCCACTCCGCCGATATACCGGACAGGTATTCATACATTCCCCGCAACGGATACAATTTAATGTACGGATATGGTCGGGCTTTGCCAGGATATCGCTGCGTCCGTTATCTACAATAATAAGATGGAACTCACCGCCATCCTGCGGTTTACGGTAATGGGAAGTATAAGAAGTAATCGGTTGCCCTGTACCGGAACGGGCCAGCAGACGGGTAAAGACACCCAACGCTTCCTGGTTGGGGACGATCTTCTCCATTCCGAACGTGGCAATATGGACTTTAGGGAACGAAGTCCCCATATCCGCATTTCCTTCATTGGTACAAACCACAATCTCACCGGTCGAAGCAACAGCAAAATTAGCTCCCGTCATGGCTACATCAGCCGTCAGGAACTTTTCGCGCATATTTTTACGGACTGCATGCGTCAGATAGGTAGGATCGAAATTTCCCTTTTCAGTACCCAGCACGCGCTCCATCATCTCGCCCACTTCCTCACGTTTGATATGGATGGCAGGCAGCACGATATGGCTTGGAAGAAGGTGCATCCATTGAAGAATACGTTCACCGAGATCACTCTCGATGATATCATACCCTTTCCCGAACAGGTAATTATTCATATCGCATTCTTCCGTCAACATGGATTTGCTCTTGATCAACGTATGGGCATTATGCTGCTGAAGAATCTTTTCAACGATCTCATTATGCTCCGCCGCATCTTTCGCCCAATGGACAATTGCCCCATTGGCTGTGGCATTCTTCTCAAACTCTTCCAGCAGTGTATCCAAATGGCTGTTGGAGTAGAGTTTTATATCGCAGGCCAATTCGCGTAAACGTTCCCATTCGGGAAGCGAATGACTCATTTTGTCTCTTTTGGCACGGACCATCCAAAGGGTTTCGTCGTGCCAGGCTTCCTGTTTCCTGTTAGCTATGAAACGGGCAGCTGCTATAGAATGTTTCGTGCTCATAATCCTGCGGCTAATATTTGAGTAATATGAATCGTTTGGATCGGCAGATGTTCCCGTTCGATCACACCTTGCATGTGCATCAGACAGGAATTGTCGGCTCCGGTGATAAACTCGGCTCCGGTACTCATATGATCCTTTACTTTATCGTGTCCCATGCAAACCGAGACTTCCGGTTCTTCGACAGCGAACATGCCACCGAAACCGCAGCATTCGTCGATACGTTTCGGCTCCAACACCTCAATGCCTTCCACCAGCTTCAACAGGTCGCGCAGCTTGGAGAAATAAGGAATATTCATTTCGCTCGGAGAAGACAAATGCAGTTCGCGCACGCCGTGGCAACTGTTATGGATACTCACCTTGTGGGGGAAAACGGCCGGCAGCTTTTCCGGCTTCACTATATCGTGGAGGAACTCGCAGATATCGTATATCTTTCCGCTGTTCAGGCAGGCATGCCCTCCGGACTTCAGTATGCCCGGATGGTTTTCTTTCACGAAAGCTACGCAACTGGCCGAGGGACCGACCACATAATCGTATTGCTGGAACAGTTCTTCCATACGCAGGGCCAGTTTCAACGATTCGTTTTCGAAACCCGCATTCGCCATCGGCTGGCCGCAGCAGGTCTGGTCTAAAGGATAGTCGACATCCAGTCCCAAATGCTTTAAGAGTTTGTAAGAGGCTACGCCAACCTCGGGATACACCGCGTTGATATAACACGGGATAAATAGTCCTATCTTCATATTGGTTGAATTATTACATGAGTATAACTATTCCGATTTAGAATATGTTTCACAACTGTGTACAAAAGTAAAATTTACTTTTTAACTTCTCCACTCTGATTGTGTAACTTTATTTAATGAAAACAAAAATACCCCTCAGCCATTACAACTAAGGGGTATTTAGGTTTTAGACAACAACCGGATCTACTTCCAGAAATAAATGGAATATGTCATATAACTTTGTTCACAAGCAACAAAATCTTTCAGATCAAGTTGGTAATCTCCAAAATAAACGACATGCTTTTCTATTCGGACAGAAGTAGTTGCAGTCAACAGTTTATCGTTCAGATACATTCCGAAATTAGCATTCGGATTTTCACTCTTGCTTTTCGTGATAAACTGTTCAATAGTAGCCTGCTTCTTTGCCAGTGTATCCTGATAATCTTTGTAATCCTTATCAAATTCAGAATCACCGCATGCACTCGCCATCAACAGGAACATCAGGAATGATAATAGTAAACACACATTTCTTTTCATGATCTATTCATTTTTAGTTTTTACTGATAAGACAACAAATCTAATAAAAACCCCTATTCCTGCAAACAAAAAAGCGTGCCCGGACTGAATTAGCCGGGCACACTTTACATCGGTAAAATCTATGTTCTTTACTTATATTCCTGCCAGCTCTTGATCTCTATATCGTCTATCGACAAGGTACAGAATGCTTCGATAAAGGCACTTGCCAGGCGGGCATTTGTGATCAGAGGAACATTCAGGTCGGTAGCGGCACGGCGGATCTTATAGCCGTTATCCAACTCTCCGGCGGAAAGGTCACGCGGGATATTGACCACCATGTCGATCTTCTTTTCGTGGAGCATGGTGAGTGCCTGCGGTTGTTTGCCTTCTTCACTCGGCCAGTAGACCAAGGTACTCGGGATATTGTTTTCTTCCAGGAAGCGGTGTGTTCCGCCGGTAGCGAACAGGCTGTATCCTTTGCGGGCAAGCATCTTCGCTGCATCCAGCATGGCCACTTTCTGTTTCGGTGTTCCGGTCGAGAGCAGGATATTCTTTGCCGGGATGCGCTGTCCGACCGACAACATACTGGTCAGCACTGCTTCCGAAAGATCATCACCAAGACAACCCACTTCACCGGTCGATGCCATATCCACACCCAGCACCGGGTCGGCTTTCTGCAAGCGGTTGAAGGAGAACTGCGAAGCTTTGATACCTACATAATCGAGGTCGAACGCATTCTTATGCGGCTTTTCGACCGGCAAGCCCAGCATGATGCGGGTAGCCAGTTCGATGAAGTTTATCTTCAATACCTTGCTCACGAAGGGGAAACTACGTGAAGCACGGAGGTTACATTCGATTACTTTGATCTCGTTGCCCTTCGCCAGATACTGGATATTGAACGGGCCGGAGATATTCAGTTCCTTCGCAATCTGCTTGCTGATACGTTTGATGCGGCGCACCGTTTCCACATACAGCTTCTGTGCCGGGAACTGGATCGTCGCGTCACCGGAATGCACGCCTGCAAACTCAATATGTTCGCTGATGGCATACATCACGATCTCGCCGTGATCGGCCACCGCATCCATCTCTACCTCTTTGGCATGTTCGATGAACTGGCTCACTACGACCGGATGCTTCTTGCTGACATTGGCCGCCAATTGAAGGAAACGTTCCAGCTCTTCCTGGTTGGAGCAGACATTCATCGCCGCACCACTCAGCACGTAACTCGGACGAACCAGTACCGGAAAGCCTACCTCCTCCACGAATGTATTGATATCATCCATAGAAGAAAGCTCTTTCCAACGCGGCTGGTCTACTCCGATACGGTCAAGCATGGCGGAGAACTTCTCGCGGTCTTCGGCATTGTCGATACTCTTCGCAGATGTTCCGAGGATATTTACATGCTGTTCATCCAGGCGCATCGCCAGGTTGTTCGGTATCTGTCCTCCGGTAGAGACAATCACGCCATGCGGATTCTCCAGTTCGAGAATGTCCATCACCCGTTCGAAAGTCAGTTCGTCGAAGTAGAGACGGTCGCACATATCGTAGTCGGTCGAAACCGTTTCGGGGTTATAGTTGATCATCACCGAGCGCCAGCCCTCCTTGCGGATCGTATTCAGTGCCTGCACACCGCACCAGTCGAACTCAACCGAGCTACCGATACGGTAAGCACCCGAACCGAGTACCACAATCGAACGTTTATCGCCCAGATATTGCACATCGTTTTCCGTTCCGCTATAGGTCAGATACAAGTAATTGGTCTGTGCCGGATATTCGGCAGCCAGGGTATCAATCTGTTTCACTACCGGAAGGATACCGCGGTATTTACGATCCTGGCGAACCTGCAAGATAGCTCTTTCGCCGTCTTCCATTTTATCTTTGAAGATGGCGCGGGCAATCTGGAAGTCAGAGAAACCCTGTACCTTGGCCAGGCGGAACAGATCATCGGGAATATCGGTTATCTTACTGAAACTTTCCAGGGCCCCGGCTGTCTGGATGATATTATATAGTTTTTGAAGGAACCATTTGTCGATCTTTGTCAGGTCGTGGATCTGGTCGATCGTGTAACCGGCACGGAAGGCCTTGCTGATGACAAAGATACGACGGTCAGTCGGCTCGTTCAACGCCTTGTCGATATCGGGAATGACCAGTTCTTTGTTTTCTACAAAGCCATGCATACCCTGTCCGATCATGCGGAGACCTTTCTGGATCGCCTCTTCGAAAGTACGTCCGATCGCCATTACCTCTCCTACCGACTTCATGCTTGAACCCAGTTCACGGGCTACACCGTGGAACTTACCCAAGTCCCAACGCGGTATCTTACATACCACATAGTCGAGTGCCGGTTCAAAGAAAGCGCTGGTCGTTTTCGTTACCGAGTTCTTCAGGTCGAACAGGCCGTAACCCAGACCTAATTTGGCTGCCACGAAAGCCAACGGATAACCGGTTGCTTTCGACGCCAGAGCAGATGAACGGCTCAGACGGGCATTGACCTCGATCACCCGATAGTCTTCCGACTCGGGGTCGTAGGCGTACTGTACGTTACATTCGCCCACGATTCCGATATGGCGGATGATGCGGATCGCCAGTTCGCGCAGTTTATGATAGTCCGTGTTACTCAGTGTCTGTGACGGGGCGATCACGATAGACTCGCCGGTATGGATGCCCAGCGGGTCGAAGTTTTCCATGTTACATACCGTGATACAGTTGTCGAAGCGGTCGCGAACTACTTCGTATTCCACTTCCTTCCACCCTTTCAGGCTCTTCTCCACCAATACCTGGGGAGAGAAAGAGAAGGCTTTTTCGACCAGCACGTCCAGTTCTTCTTCATTGTCGCAGAAGCCTGAACCCAGGCCTCCCAACGCATAAGCGGCACGCACGATCACCGGATAACCCAGCTCGGCGGCGGCACGACGGGCATCGGCAGCGTTCTCCACCGCTTCACTCTTAATGGTCTTTACATCGATCTCGTCCAGTTTGCGGACAAACAGTTCACGGTCTTCCGTATCCATGATGGCCTGTACCGGAGTACCCAGCACACGGACATTATATTTTTCCAGCACGCCGCTCTGATAAAGCGCCACACCGCAGTTGAGCGCCGTCTGTCCGCCGAATGCCAGCAGGATACCTTCGGGGCGTTCCTTTTCGATCACCTTTTCCACAAAGAAAGGAGTGACGGGCAGGAAATAAACCGTGTCCGCAACCCCTTCCGAAGTCTGTACCGTTGCAATGTTCGGGTTGATAAGCACCGTCTGGATGCCCTCTTCCTTGATGGCTTTCAATGCCTGGCTGCCTGAATAGTCGAACTCGCCCGCCTCACCGATCTTGAGGGCGCCGCTTCCTAGTATCAGGACTTTCTTTATATCTTCTTTCATATCTACCTTATTTTTCTTGTTAACATATTTTAGGCGCATCGACTCGCCAACGTTGGCGAGCTTGCCTCGCTGCCTCCGGAGAGGGATTGTCAGTGCCTCCACCTAGAAGGTGTCGCTGCCGTTGGCAAAGATGCTTTGCCTGCTCACGCAAAGGGTCTTTGCCTTACCGTGCAAAGGTATGTTGCTACAGCAACTCAACGAATTTATCGAACATAAACTCCGTATCCGTCGGACCGCTACAAGCCTCCGGGTGGAACTGTGAGGAGAAGAAAGGTTTCGTTTTATGCCGGATACCTTCGTTCGTGCCATCATTCATATTGATAAAGAGCGGTTCCCAGTCTGCGCTCAGTGTATCGTTATCCACCGCATACCCGTGGTTCTGTGAGGTGATGAAGCATTTCTCCGTCCCTACCATGCGGACCGGCTGGTTATGGCTACGATGTCCGTATTTCAATTTGTAGATGGAGGCGCCTCCGGCTTTTGCCAGCAATTGGTTACCCATGCAGATACCGCAGATCGGTTTGTCTCCAGAGAGTGCTTTGCGGATATTCTGAACGGCCGCATCGCAGGTATCCGGGTCGCCGGGGCCGTTGCTGATGAACAGGCCGTCGTATTCCAGCGTATTGAAATCGTAATCCCAGGGTACGCGGATAACCGTTACATTGCGTTTCAGCAGGCAGCGGATGATGTTATGTTTCACCCCGCAATCTACCAGGACAACGCGTTTCTTTCCTTCGCCTTCCCCATAAATGATGACTTCTTTACAAGACACTTTGTCAACATAATTCACATTTCCGTATTGTCCGAAATTCGTAAGGTCGGTCTTTGCATCACCGATCACGATCTTTCCCATCATGACACCATGCTCACGCAGTTTCTTGGTCAGCGCACGTGTATCGATCCCGTAAATTCCGGGAATGCCTTCTTCTTTCAACCAGCTTCCCAAACTCCCGACAGCATTCCAATGACTATACTCATGACTGTAATCGCTTACGATAATGGCATCCGCATGAATCTTTTCGCTCTCCATAAACGTTGCAATCCCATCCGCATCGAATGTACGGGGAGGTACGCCGTAATTACCTACCAACGGATAAGTTAACACCATCAACTGGCCGGCATAGGAAGGGTCGGTCAAACTTTCAGGATAACCTGTCATGGCAGTGTTGAACACTACTTCGCCGGTTACCTCTTTTTCGCAGCCAAAAGAAAAGCCGCGAAAAACAGTCCCGTCGTCTAAGATCAAAGTTGCTGTTTTCTCTGTTTGCATATAATCTGTATCTTGTGTCATTTGACTAAATATTCTTCTTCCATATAATGTATGAAGGCATTGTTCACCATGCGTGCACCGCCCTGAGTCGGATAATCGCCCGAGAAGTACCAGTCTCCCGGATGGTTCGGACAAGAAGCGTGCAGGCCTTCCAACGTCTGATAAACGATCTCCACTTTGGCGCGTGTACCGGCCGGTGTAAGCAGGTCGACCATCTTGGCGGATATTTCCTCGTCGGTGAACGGCGCATAAATCTCCTTCACATAGTTGACGATCGTACCTTCCTCCTTCGCCTGTTGCTTCTTGGCTTTCCAGTATGCCTCGGTGATAACGGATTCCATGCCCCGTTCCTTCAACAAAGCGACTGCGGCCTTGAAAGCGATAAACTCGTTCATCCGCGACATGTCGATACCGTAATAATCCGGATAACGTACCTGCGGAGAGGAAGACACGATCACGATCTTCCGCGGATGCAGGCGGTCCAGGATACCGATAATACTTTGTTTCAGGGTTGTTCCGCGAACAATGCTATCATCTATTACAACCAGATTATCAACGAATGGTTCGATACTTCCGTAAGTTATATCGTACACATGGGCGGCCAGGTCGTTACGGCTGTTGCCTTCGGCGATAAAGGTACGCAATTTTATGTCTTTAATCGCTACTTTTTCGGCACGGACACGCATGGAAAGTATCTGGTCGAGTTCTTCTTCCTGAAGTAGGTGGCTGCGGTCGGCAATCCACTCTTTCTTCAGCTTGTTCAGGTAGTTGTTCAACCCCTCCTGCATTCCGAAATAAGCGACCTCCGCCGTATTGGGGATGAAGGAGAAGACTGTATGTTTGATGTCGTAATCGACAGCTTTCAATATCGGGTGTACCAAATTCTCCCCCAGCTTCTTCCGTTCGCGGTAAATATCCACATCGCTGCCCCGGGAGAAGTAAATACGTTCGAACGAACAGGCTTTATTCTCTTCCGGCTCCACGATCTGCGAAGTACGAAAACGGCCGTCTTTGCTGATAAACATCGCTTCGCCGCGCTGCAACTCCTTTATATCCCCGGCTTGCACGTTCATTGCCGTCTGGATCACCGGACGTTCGGAGGCCAGCACCACGATTTCGTCGTCGGCATAATAGAAAGCCGGACGGATGCCCCACGGGTCACGTACGCTGAACGACTCGCCGCTACCGGTCAGGCCGCAGATCACAAACCCGCCGTCCCAGGTCGGTACGCAACGTTTCAACACATTCGACAGGTCCATATGTCCCTCGATCGCATGTGTAATATCCATACCCCGCAATCCTTCTTCTTCATATTTCCGATACAAACGCTCCACTTCCCTGTCCAGACGGTGTCCCATCTGTTCGAGCATGATATAGGTATCGGCATATTTGCGCGGATGCTGTCCGATAGCTGTAATTTCTTTGAAAATGTCGTTTACGTTTGTGAGATTGAAGTTTCCGCAAAGAGCAAGGTTCTTGGCTCTCCAGTTGTTGCGGCGCAAAAAAGGATGGACGTAGGAAATACCGGACTTACCGGTCGTGCTGTAACGGAGGTGCCCCATATAAAGCTCTCCGGCGAAAGGGAGGTTTGCTTTGGCAAAAAGCGGATCGTTTAATTTACCGGGTGGCAAATCTTTGTAATGATCGTGAACGGCGGCGAATATCTCGGTTATAGCTCCTGTTCCCAACGCTCTTTCCCGAAACATATATTCTTCACCGGGACTTGCTTCTAACTTCACGCAGGCTAAACCGGCTCCTTCCTGTCCGCGGTTATGCTGCTTTTCCATCAGTAAGTAGAGTTTATTCAGACCGTACATCCAGGTACCATACTTTTGATGATAATACTCTAAAGGCTTTAGTAACCGGACCATGGCGACTCCACACTCATGTTTAAGTTGTTCCATCTGGTTATATCTTGTTTATTTCACCTGCAAAGATACGCACTTTATCAAACACATTGTTCATATTAATGCAAAATAATTGACATATTAATAGAAATAATCACTTTATCCGGCATTTGGTTAAAATATTATATATTTCGGTATTGTTTCGACAATATTACAAATGTAAAGCCAAATAAAGGATTATGCAGATAATTTGTAAGAAGAAGCCGGATTATTCTGTTACATTCTCAACTTATTCACAACAATTCTTCCCACTCTTTATCCGTCAGTGACTTTAGCGGATCGTTTTCCGAGATGAATGTTTCAGCCAGTTCGCTCTTGGATTCCTGGAGGTTGCGTATCTTCTCCTCGATCGTGTCGGCAGTAATAAAGCGGTAGACAAAGACCTGCTTTTCCTGTCCGATACGATGGGCACGGCTTTCCGCCTGCAACTCGGCTGCCGGATTCCACCATGGATCGAGGATGAAAACATAATCGGCATCCGTCAGGTTCAGTCCTACCCCACCGGCTTTCAGGGAAATAAAAAAGGCGGAAACATCGCTGCGGGCGGAGAAACGGGTAATTTCGCTTTCCCGGTCGAGGGTACTTCCCGTTAACATCGCATACGGCCATTCACGCTCGGTGAAGGCATCCGCCAACAGTTTCAGATGTGTAACGAAAGACGAGAATATCAGCACCTTATGCCCTTCACTGACCAGCGTTTCAAAAGCATCCAACATCTGCTCCATCTTTCCCGAACCGCCTTCATAGTCCGCTAAAACCATGTGCGGATGATTCGCCAACTGGCGCAAACGGGTTATACCGTTCAATGCGACAAATGAGTTCTTATGGCGCTCCTGCAAAATCGTATTCCGCAGCGCATTCTTCTCTTTCTGGTAAACTTCCCGTTGTTCCGGTGTCATTTCGCAATAGACCACCTCTTCCGTCAACGGGGGAAGTTCGGGAGCCACCTGTTGCTTGGTACGCCTCAGAAAGAACGGACGGATAATCTGCTGCAAGCGTTTGCGGGCATTCTCGTTTCCTTCCTTTGTTATCGGATGGATAAAATGTTTCCGGAATCCGTCCGCAGAACCCAGCAGACCGGGATTGATAAAGTTGAATTGCGCCCACAGATCTTTCAGCGAGTTTTCGATCGGTGTCCCGGTCAGCACCAGGCGATGTTCACATTGCAGACGGACAACCGAATGGTATGTCATGGAAGCCGGGTTCTTTATATTCTGGCTTTCATCCAGTATCACATACGTAAAACGATACTTCTCCAACAGTTCGATATCCCTCCGAAGAAGCCCGTAAGTAACCAATACAATATTATACCGGTCGAAACTCTTCCACGGTTCTTTCCTCTTTTGATCTCCCATATAAGTATAAACACTCAATGTGCTGAACTTCCGGATCTCCCGTTTCCAGTTCGGCAACAAAGAGGTCGGCACTACGACTAAAGAAGCGGGAACCGTCGTTTCCTCCTTCTCCTTTTTCACCTCTTCATACGGTATCTCACCGGGCATATCCATTCCAAAAAAGGAGAACTGTCCGCTGCTATCAACCGTTATATTTTGCGGAGCGGGAGAAGATAGCACAACCGCTTTCGGTTCTTCCGGATCATAGATATGTTGCAACAGCGTAATCGTCTGCAACGTTTTTCCCAACCCCATATCATCCGCCAGGCAGCCGCCAAAGCCGTTGGCAGCCAGATGGACCAGCCAGGAAAAACCGTCCTGCTGATACGGACGCAAAACAGTCTTTATCTTCGGAGGAACAACAACCGATTCTTTCTGTACATACACCTTCGAAACAGTATCCTCCTGTTCCAACGCGGAAACAACTCCCAGATGCATTTTACGAACCCTGATCTCTTCCGGCCTGTCATCACCGAAAGTAAACAGATCGCTATATTTCTCGAACCAGTCTTCAGGAAGTAAGGCGACCTGTCCGTCCGGCAGCACAAACTCCCTTTTCCCTTCCAGAATATGCTTCCTGAAACGGATAAAAGGGAACAGAAAATCCTCCATACGCACTGTAATACGAATATCGAACCAGTCAGGAGAAGGAGAAATCTCCTGTGCCAGCGAAATTTCTCCCAGATAATACCGGAGAGACGTGTCCGTCTTCACAAAAGAAAAGCAAGACTCCAACTCTGCCTTATGTTGTTGCAACCAGTCGATAAACGTATAACCGCCTGTTTCGACAACCCTGACAAACTGAACATCCGTTATCTGTTTGAAGCCCCATTTCTCCAGTAAGTTGATATAGATTTGTTCCAACTGCAAATCACGTATATAATAATAGATGGCTGGTTTTCCGTCGACCTTTTCCAACCGGGGATAAGTCAGCTGACTTTTCTTTCCCGGCGAGAAATAACGGTCTCCATACCGGAAACGCAACTGAAGTGCCGGCTCGTCATTAATCGACCGCTCCACAGACAATTCAGGGATACAGGTTCTCATTTCGTGAATAAGATCGAAGCCGGAAGAGGTGGCAGGATAATCGCAAATCAGAGGAAGTGCGACCATCTCCAGGTACTTTTCAGCATCGGCCAGCGGCACTTCCACATATTTCCGGGTCAGAAACGGCGTGACTTTCGAAGCCTCAATCCGCTTGAAAACTAAGAGCCGATCATCCAACAAGAGGATAGCCGGTTTTGAAGACAAAACCATAAACTTTCTCTTTTTCTGTAAAGGAATCTCTTCTCCATCCATACGACAGACGGCTGAATAACGGAAAAAATGATCTGTTATCTCAAAGCGGAAAGAGATCTCCGCAATATTCCCTGAAAAACCTATCCGGTCATGTTCATAAAGCAGTTTCACACCGGGTTCTTTCATATATACCGGCAAATGATTCGCCTGCATCAACCGGACCATCTCCCTTATTTTCTTATCAATGAAAGGACGGAGTTGCTTCTTCAACATCTCCGCCGTCACCGAACTCAAAAAGCCGGCCACCGTCTGTTGCCTGGAATATACCTGCATCAGGTTCTTTTCGGAATAACTTTGCGCAATAGCAATTACCCGCTTCTCCATCTCAGACAACTCCGTATCGTTTCCCGCATGGGTAGCCTGTTCCTCCACACTGATCACATCCTGAGACACAGTTTTAGCAAAATAAGGAATAAGTAAAGGCCCCAAAACAGGATGGTTACTTAATGCAATGATTAATATATGGTTCGTGGACATCAACGGTTCTTTTTTATTAAAACTACAAAGTTACAAGAAAAACAAATAACCATACCTATAGTTCGAACCAAAGATATTTGATTATCTTTATCAGCCATAATCAATACAAACAAAATTATTATGTCATACTGCGAATACATAAAGACCACTACTGGTTGGGCTATTGATCTTAACAAGACATATCACGATGAAAAATATGGTTTCCCTATCGAAGATGATAATGAATTATTCGGCAGGCTCCTTCTGGAAATCAATCAGGCAGGTTTAAGCTGGTCGACCATACTCAAAAAAGAAACCGCTTTTCGTACAGCCTATGATAATTTCAATATCGAAACCATCGCAAACTATACGGAAACAGACGAAGCCAGGCTTTTAGCCGATTCCGGTATCATTCGGAACAGACTAAAAGTAAAAGCCGCCATCCACAATGCACAGGCCATTATGGAACTGAAAAGTGAATATGGTTCATTTAAAAACTGGCTGGATCACCATCACCCTAAAACCAAGGATGAATGGACTAAACTATTCAAGAAAACATTCAAATTTACTGGTGGGGAGATCGTCAATGAATTTCTGTTAAGCACAGGCTATCTCGAAGGGGCGCATACTCCCGATTGTCCTATATACGAAAAGATATTGGAGAAAAGACCAGCATGGAGTAGATAATTCATATGATTGATCAAGAACAAGGCTTCGCTGAGATTCATTATTTCAGCAAAGCCTCTATTTTTTATTCATCTCTATAGTAAAAATCTTATCTTTGTCCCCATCTAGTTAATATTAAAACAATTTAAACGTAATTATGAAGCAGTTTTTATATACATTATTGCTACTGTTGTCAATAGCTTTTCCAACGTTCTCACAAGATACATTTGTTAGTTATGACGGACAAACTTTAAAACCAGGAGATACTTTGACGTTGGGAAACCACTATATATCCTCCAGCAAATACACAACGATCAAAGAAGGGTTGATCAACAAGTATGGCAAAATGGAATATAACGCCATGGAAGAAGGTAAATTACCTTTCAGTCAGGTTACGATCAAAAAAATTATTCATCCGACCTCTACTGAGATTTTTTATAATAAGGAAGTAATCTTATTTGTTGAAAGTTCTAAATATCCGAAAAAAAAACTATATATAGAAATAAATAAATCTATCGAACATGGAGAAGTTGTCAGCCGGATAGCTAATAAAAAATTATTTGAAAATAGCACGGAACTGACACAGGAGCAAATGTTCGCCTGCTGTGTCCGGGTAAACAGTCTCCCAGTAAACGACAATGTAGTTTTGAACTACATTTCCGCTATCGACAAAGAACTTGGACGAGCATGTACGAGTGATAAATTCAAGTTTGAGAAAATAAAAGAAGAATACCAAAACAGGTTAGAAAAAAGTATGGCCGACTTCGATTTTTCCAAAACATATTTTATTAAGGTTAATAATTATCATGGGGAGTACAGTTTCGATAAAAAAGGTTATCCTATCAGTTTTACATCTTTAAAAGAGACAAGTGTAACAAAAAATTTCATTCCCTGCAATGGATTTAACTTCATGATAACCAATATTGACAAAGCCAAATTTTTACCTGTACCGATAGAAGCTGCCGAAGCTTACGAGAAACGAAGCAAAGGAACAGGAAACAACGGATATGTCAAACCTTTGATCTACACAGTTATATACCTGACTTTAATTGATCAGAAAATGACTATACCTAAAGATAAATATCAGGTTCTTAATGTAGAAAAACTTTATCGCTCTACCCTGATAGGAGCCAATTTCAAAGGAATGGAGGTTTTCGATTTTCCCAACTACAAGTATAATTTAGTTGGGACTGTACAATAAAAATGCTTATAAGCAACATCAATGTAATCTAAAAACAACTATTTCAATGTAAACAAAATAAAAAAAGACCGTCTCATTCTTATTTTGAGACGATCTCTTTTTAAAGCCAAAATTCAACTTTTTATATTCTCTTTGGTGTTGTTTTTTATCTTTTATTTAATCTCTCCTTGATTTTTCCCCAGGCATGTGTGTCGAACAGACAGCTACTCCGCATCGTATCATACATTTCTTTAAATCGGGACATCGGTATCATAAAACTTAAAATATCCGGTTCAAAATAAGGGCGTACAGAAGGATCGAAAAACCCGATGAAGGTACGTTTTCCTCCTCTCGCATTCTCAATAATGGCTTGTGTGACTACAGAGCAACAACCGGAACCGAATAGAGAGGTAACGGCATCCTCTGAGTTATTATCGAAAAAGGCCCAGGTTGCCAAACCTGAAAGCATATCGGGTGTCGCCAAAAACAGGATACCTTCCAGATTGTCAAAGCTCTCGACTTTATCCATTCGGGCAAAATTCAGATAATTCATCTTTGCTCTCGGAACCTGCAACTCTTCCAAAAATTCAGAAACACCTTCGGGTGTTTGTTTGTATTTTTCTTTTAAAGACACAAATCCGGGAATCCGTTCAGGCATCTCCGTAAAACCTGTATAGAATTTTCCGCCACCACAACCGATAGTTTCCACACTCAAACTAACCGTTTGTCCGGCTCTAACCTCTTTCATACATTTGAATAAACATCCTCCGATTTTATCGACCGGGTTTACCGGTTGCTCCGAATACCAAAAGACAATAGGAAGATCGACTTTATCTCCGAAGGCTTCGCGATAGTTATTGAGAAATACTTGTATGTCCATGATACAGATGATTTATTGGTTTTGTCAAATATACGAAAAGATTCTATATGTTATGACTGCAAATATCAAAACAATCTGGTCGATAGCTATATTCACATTACTGGCATCCATTAAAGAGACAGTTCTTATCATCCGGATGAAAAAGCAGGAATTAAACAGAAGAGTTCAATTTTTCATTAGAATAATAGTATATTTGAACTGTTATTTTCAATATCAATCTAAAGACTACAGCCATGTACGAACTTCAGCAAGTTGGCGAAAAAAGCTACTACATAAATTCTCCGGCGAAAATCGGTATCTATCGGCAAAATGAGACAGATATTTATCTGATCGACAGTGGCAACGACAAAGAAGCCGCCAAGAAAATCATTAAAATTGCTGCACAACAAAACTGGACGATAAAAGGAATTGTCAATACCCATTCCAATGCTGACCATATCGGAGGGAATGCCTATTTGCAACAACAAGTCGGCTGCCCTGTCTTTGCAAATGGAATAGAGGCTGCTTTTACACAGTATCCGATATTGGAGCCATCGTTTTTATATGGAGGATACCCTTGTAAGGATTTACGTAACAAGTTTCTGATGGCTAAAGAAAGTCAGACATTACCTTTTTCGGACAAGGATTTTCCCCAAGAATTGGAAGTCATTCCCCTGCCCGGTCATTTTTTTGATATGGCGGGATTCCGTACTCCGGATGATACTGTTTTCCTGGCAGACTGTATCAGTAGTGAAAATACCCTCAACAAATATCAGGTTTCTTTCATTTATAATGTAGCCCAATATCTGGAAACACTTGATTTCGTTGAAAAAATCGAGGCGGCCTGTATTGTTCCGTCACATGCGGAAATGACGGCAGACATCAAAGGGCTGGTTGCCATCAACCGTAACAAGATCTACGAGATTGCCGATACCCTACTCGAAATCTGCTCCACCCCTCAAAATAGCGAAAACATACTTCAGATGCTTTTCGATAAATACGAATTATCTATGAACTTTGAACAATACGTACTGGTAGGCAGTACTATCCGTTCCTATCTTTCCTGGCTCAAAGATCTCGGTAAATTATCCGTCAGTTTTGAGAATAACATGCTCCAATGGAAAAGTCTTTAATCATTAATTTAAATTCAACATCATGAAAATTATATCAATACGAGAAAATCCGGCCTATAAGGATATCGCTATCAACTATTTTCAAAGCAAATGGCCTTCCGTATACCCCGTGCTCTATGAAGATTCTATTAATCACAGTATAGATTCTCCGAATCCACTCCCTCAATGGTATCTATTGGAAAAGGATAATGAAATAATCGGTTGTGCGGGACTGATCACCAATGATTTTATCAGCCGGATGGATTTGTACCCGTGGGTTTGTGCCGTATATATAGATGAAAACCACCGGGGACATTTTTACAGTACACTTTTATTGGAGAAAGCCAAAGAAGATACGATTAAAGCCGGTTTTAGCAGATTATACCTCAGTACGGAACATATCGGATTCTATGAAAAGCTGGGATTCAAATATATAGGTCAAGGTTACCATCCTTGGGAAGACGAATCACGCATCTATGAAATAGAGGTAAAAACATAATTCTACCGAATAACAATGATTATACTGAAACTTTTTCAGCATAAGTCATGCTTTGATTTTGAATAAATACATATATTTGCTTCTAATAAAAAATTATGTTTATGAGAATCACGTATTTTATCATCACCCTCGCGATTTGCTTCTGCATGTCTCTCCATGCGGAAAACAAAGCAAATGATTACATGAAACAGGCCCAAAGTAGCCTGGAACAAAAGGACTTTACCAAAGCCCGTTATCTTTATCTGCAAGCTTATAAAGCCTTCTCGAACGAAGGGGACTATACACAAGCCATTGATTGCGGAACAAAAGCGACGTATCTTTACTATCGCGAAAACTATTATCAGGAAGCATTCGAGCTTTGCCGGCAAATGACGCAGTTTCTTTTAACCGAAGAACAGAAAGCGCAAAAGACCTTCTACAACCAACGTTTCCAATTGACAAAAGAACGGTTGCAGATGTACATAAAACTCAAAAACGCGGCACAGGCACAGCTTCAACTCAACACATTGGATAATCTGGTAAGCCAGGCTGGTAGCGAAAAACTCGCCGAAGACTTTTTATATACCCAGGCAAGTTATTATTATACATTCGGACAAAACGAACAAGGAGATGCCAGCTTCAGCAAACTCATCAACCAATATAAGGATAAAAAAGAGTACGACAAGGTAAGCGAATGTTACAAGCACCTGATCACAATCGCCCGCTCAGCCAATAATGCCCCGTTAATGGAGCGTACCTACGAAAAATATATCGTCTGGACTGATTCCGTTAAAGCACTTAATGCACAGGATGAACTGGGAGCATTGCAGTTAAAGTATGACGACAGCCTGAAAACCATACAGGAAAAAGATGACAAACTATCAGGCAAACAATACATGATAGTAGGTCTTTGCACACTGGTTGTCATCCTTATCGCCGGATTGCTTTTCGTAGCATTCCTGTTATTACGTTTCATTGTGCTCAACAAAAAACTGAAAAACATCATCCAGACAACCAACGAGCACAGCGAACAGCAGACTAAATTTATCCAAAGCATATCGGAGCAAATGAAACCGACTCTCGATATGCTCAATGTATCGGCAGAAGAATTACGGGCCGAAGCAATCCTGACACGTGTAAATGCCTTAAAGCAATTCAGTGTAAACATCCAGGAATTATCTTCTCTTGAAAGTTCTTTAATGGAACCCTACGAAGTACAATCGTTCAATATGGGTAGTTTCTGCAAAAAAACGATGGATAAGGTAAAAGATAAAATCCATCCGGATGTAGAAGTTATTGTTGATGCTCCCCAGTTGGAAGTAAAAACAAACGCAGAGCAACTAGAACGTATTTTATTACACCTGCTAAATAACGCTGCTTTATATACAACTACTGGTAAAATATGGTTGGAATTCAAGAGAAAGGGAGCGCACCTCTGCCACATCATCGTTACAGATAACGGAACAGGCATTCCCGACGAATTAAAAGAAAACCTCTTCAAACCATTCAGCGAAGTCAAGGACCTGGCAGAAGGTGACGGACTAGGTTTGCCTATCTGTGCCCTGATTGCCAACAAACTGAACGGCAGCCTTTCAATTGATATGGATTATAAAAAGGGATGCCGGTTTATTCTGGTATTACAGATATAAAGGAAACTGCTATTTACGAAAAGCTCATTTAATAAAAGTCTTCCGATATTCCCGGAAGACTTTTTTATTTGCCGCCTCCACAAAAGACACCGCAAGCCGGAACTCTCCCATTGTAAATAATATCAATCATACAAAGATTTCATTTTATTTCTAACAAAGATAAACAAAATACAGGGTTTACATTATCAAAATGATAGTTATTTCAAACTATCAAAAGAAATAACATCTTTCATTTTACAACCAAACAACCGCCCACTGATT
Source organism: Parabacteroides caecihominis (assembly GCF_023656785.1). Lineage (NCBI taxonomy): Bacteria > Pseudomonadati > Bacteroidota > Bacteroidia > Bacteroidales > Tannerellaceae > Parabacteroides > Parabacteroides caecihominis. The sequence continues at coordinate 8,113 of NZ_JAMOKS010000027.1, read as the reverse complement.
TCATATTAACATTAAAACAGCCACTATCATGTCAAATAGAAACCAACCACTCTAATAAACAAAAAAAACGTCAGTATTTAACACGGACACACATATCATTATGCAAGAAACAAACTATATTTGTCGAACAATTTGACAACAAAATAGGTATTAAGCAAACATAAGGTCAACAAACAATGAAAGAACAGATCTATTTGAACAGAAAGCAGGGATTATATGATCCTGCGAATGAACATGACGCGTGTGGAGTCGGAATGTTGGTTAACATTCACGGAGGAAAGTCGCACGACATTGTAGAGTCAGCCCTTAAAGTATTGGAAAATATGCGTCATCGGGGTGCAGAAGGTGCCGACAACAAGACTGGTGACGGTGCTGGTATCTTACTTCAGATCCCTCACGAATTTATTTTGTTGCAAGGGATTCCCGTTCCTGAAAAGGGAAAATACGGAACAGGTCTGGTCTTTCTTCCCAAAGACGAAGCACAACGCTCGGCCATCCTCAGTATCATGATCGAGGAGATTGAAAAAGAAGGTCTTACCCTGATGCATCTGCGGAAAGTTCCTGTGAACAGTAACATACTGGGAAAAGACGCACTGGCAACGGAGCCGGATATCAAACAAATTTTCGTCACCGGCTGCGATAATCAGCAAGAGTTGGAATTGAAGTTGTATGTGATACGTAAACGCATAGAAAACAAGGTTGCAGCTTCTGACCTGGCAGCAAAGAATGACTTCTATGTAACGTCTTTATCTACCAGGAATATTGTATATAAGGGAATGCTGGAATCCATGCAGCTCCGTCACTACTTCCCGGACCTGACAAATAACTACTTTACAAGCGGGCTGGCATTGGTTCACTCCCGTTTCAGTACGAACACATTTCCGACCTGGAGCCTGGCACAACCTTTCCGCCTGCTGGCTCATAACGGAGAGATCAATACGATCCGCGGGAATCGGGGATGGATGGAAGCGCGTGAAAGTGTACTCACCTCTCCTACCATCGGCAGCATTGAGAGTATCCGTCCGATCATTCAGCCAGGGATGAGCGATAGCGCTTCGCTGGATAATGTGCTGGAGTTTCTGGTGGCATCAGGGTTGAGCCTGCCGCATGCCATGGCGATGCTCGTGCCCGAAAGTTCGAATGAAAAGAATCCGATATCGGAAGACCTGAAAGCGTTCTATGAATATCATTCTATATTGATGGAACCCTGGGACGGTCCGGCAGCCCTGCTCTTCAGCGACGGACGGTTTGCCGGCGGAATGCTCGACCGCAACGGTCTGCGTCCGGCTCGTTATCTGATCACTAAAAACGATATGATGCTGGTAGCTTCCGAGGTCGGCGTTATGGATTTTGAAGCAAATGAGATCAAAGAAAAGGGACGCCTGCAACCGGGAAAAATATTAATGGTCGACACCGAAAAAGGGGAAATCTATTATGACGGCGAACTAAAAAAACAACTTGCTGAAGCCAAACCCTATAAGACATGGCTGGCAAATAACCGCGTGGAACTGGACGAACTGAAATCCGGCCGCAAAGTTCCGCATACGGTAGACAACTACGACAAATTACTGCGTACTTTCGGTTACAGCCGTGAGGACATAGAAAAGATCATCGTCCCGATGTGTACCGGAGGTGCCGAACCGGTCGGTTCCATGGGTAACGACACACCGTTGGCTGTCCTCTCCGACCGTCCGCAGTTATTATACAACTATTTCCGCCAGCAGTTCGCACAAGTGACTAATCCGCCGATCGACCCGATCCGCGAAGAACTGGTGATGAGCCTGGAAGAATATATCGGCGCGGTAGGTAACAATATTCTAGTGCCTAGCGAAAGCCATTGCAAGATGGTACGGTTGAATCATCCGATCCTGACCAACACACAACTGGACTTGCTATGCAATATCCGGTACAAAGGTTTCAACGCCGTCAAACTCCCGATGCTGTTTGAAGCAGCCAAAGGACGTGAAGGTCTGAAGTCGGCCCTTGACGAACTGTGCAAAAAAGCGGAACAATCCGTTACCGACGGAGTGAATTACATCATCCTGAGTGATAAAAATGTCGATGAAAAGCTGGCACCGATCCCTTCCCTCCTTGCCGTCAGTGCGGTTCATCACCATCTGATCTCCGTACAGAAACGGGTACAAACAGCCCTGGTTGTTGAAACGGGTGAGATGCGTGAAGTAATGCATGCCGCATTGTTGCTGGGATACGGGGCAAGCGCCATCAATCCTTATATGGTCTTTGCCATCCTGAAAGAACTAGAAGACAAACACGAGATACAATTAAACTATGAAACGGCCCGTAAGAATTATATAAAATCCATCTGTAAAGGACTGTTTAAAGTCATGAGCAAGATGGGGATCAGTACTATCCGCAGTTACCGGGGAGCCAAATTGTTCGAAGCAGTCGGTCTGGATGCGGAACTGGCACGCACTTATTTCGGCGGTACGACCAGCAACGTCGGTGGCATCCGCCTGGACGAGATTGCACGCGATTCGATCGCTACGCACCACCAGGCATTCGACCAACCGGTAGACGGCATGTTGGAACACAAAGGTATTTACAGTTTCCGGAAAGACGGTGAGAAACATGCCTGGAACCCGGAAACCATCTCTACCCTGCAACTGGCAACCCGTTTGGGAAGTTACAAGAAATTCAAGGAATATTCGCAGATGGTGGACGAGAAGGAATCTCCCATCTTCCTCCGTGACTTCCTGACTTTCAGGAAACAAAAATCCATCCCGATCGAACAGGTGGAACCGGCGGAAGAAATCATGAAGCGGTTCGTTACCGGTGCCATGAGCTTCGGTTCGATCAGCAAGGAAGCGCATGAAACGATGGCGATGGCCATGAACAAGATACACGGCCGGAGCAATACCGGAGAAGGTGGCGAAGATCCTGCCCGGTTCACTCCGCGCGAAGACGGTTTATCTCTCCGCTCTTCCATCAAACAGGTGGCATCGGGACGTTTCGGCGTAACAACGGAATATCTGGTAAATGCAGATGAAATACAAATCAAGGTGGCCCAGGGAGCCAAGCCGGGAGAAGGCGGACAGTTGCCGGGGTACAAGGTGAACGACATCATTGCAAAGACGCGTCATTCCATTCCGGGCATCTCGCTGATCTCTCCTCCTCCTCACCATGATATCTATTCGATCGAGGATCTGGCACAACTGATCTTCGACCTCAAGAATGTCAATCCGAAAGCGGAAATCAGTGTCAAGCTGGTTTCGGAAAGCGGCGTCGGAACCATCGCGGCAGGTGTAGCCAAAGCGAAAGCAGACCGCATCGTCATCTCTGGAGCCGAAGGCGGAACAGGTGCTTCACCGGTCAGCTCAATCCGTTATGCCGGACTGCCGCCCGAACTGGGATTGTCGGAAACACAACAGACACTGGTCATGAACAGTCTGCGCGGACAGGTCCGCCTGCAGACAGACGGACAATTGAAAACCGGACGCGACATCGTGCTGATGGCCTTGTTGGGAGCCGAAGAGTTTGGCTTTGCCACCTCCGCACTGATCGTACTGGGGTGTGTGATGATGCGTAAATGCCATATGAATACCTGCCCGGTCGGCGTAGCGACACAGGATGAAGAGTTGCGCAAACGTTTCCACGGGCGCCATGAATATCTGGTGAATTTCTTCACCTTCCTGGCTGAAGAAGTTCGCGAATACCTGGCAGAGATGGGTTACAGCAAGCTGGATGATATTATCGGACGGACGGATCTTATTGTTGATAAACGAATTCATGGCACACAGATGACGCAGATCGAACAGATGACCACAGATCAAAATTTAAACAATCTGCGTAAATCCCCCATATCTGTGTCATCTGCGTGCCATAAATATGATTTACTGGACTTCTCCCATCTGTTACACCTCCCGGAACAGGCGGCTCATACACCTATTCATCATACGACAAACCAGGTGCATCATATAGAGAATGTAAAGGATACGGATATCATTCTTCATGCTAAAGGAGCCATCGAGTTCCAGCAGGAAGTATCGCTGGATTATGCCATCGCCAATACCGACCGGAGCGTCGGCGCCATGCTTTCCGGCGAGATTGCCAAACGTTATGGGAATGCCGGCCTGCCGGATCACACTCTGAACATCAAGTTCAAAGGCTCAGCCGGACAGAGTTTCGGTGCCTTCCTCGCCCACGGCGTTCATTTCCGCCTGGAAGGAGAAGCGAACGACTATCTGGGAAAAGGCCTTAGCGGTGGCCGCATCAGCCTGATGCCTCCGGTACGTTCCACCTTCGTTGCCGAAGATAATACCATCGCCGGTAATACATTATTATATGGGGCAACCAGCGGGGAAGTCTATATCAATGGCCGTGTCGGCGAACGCTTCTGTGTACGGAACAGCGGAGCTATCGCCGTTGTGGAAGGTGTCGGAGACCACTGTTGCGAATATATGACCGGAGGACGTGTCGTCGTGCTCGGCCGGACGGGACGGAACTTTGCCGCCGGCATGAGCGGTGGTGTGGCTTATGTATGGAACAAGGCCAGCGATTTCGATTACTATTGCAATATGGAAATGGTCGAACTTTCCCTGATCGAAGACAGTGCCACCCGCAAAGAACTGCATGAACTGATCCGCAAGCATTATCATTATACAGGCAGCCACCTGGCCGGCAAGATGCTGGATAACTGGGACAAACAGGTAGACGAATTCATCCAGATCGTCCCGATCGAATACAAGAAAGTATTGCAGGAAGAACAAATGAAGAAGTTGCAACAGAAGATCGCAGAGATGCAGCGGGATTATTAAATATCACTTTTCACTCTTAAAATCGAAACAACAATGGCAAATCCAAGAGCATTCCTCACCATACATAGACAAGAGGCAGGTTATCGGCCTGTCGAAGATCGTATCGACGATTTCAGCGAAGTAGAACAAACACTCAACAGCAGCGACCGTCGCCGCCAGGCATCCCGTTGCATGGATTGCGGCGTACCTTTCTGCCACTGGGCATGCCCCATCGGCAACAAACAACCCGAATGGCAGGACTTCCTCTACAAAGGGCAATGGAAAGAGGCTTACCAGGTACTGGAACAGACCTGCGACTTTCCGGAATTCACCGGCCGCGTCTGTCCCGCCCTTTGCGAAAAAAGCTGTGTACTGAAACTAAGTTGCGACGAACCTGTCACCATCCGCGAAAACGAAGCTGCCATCGTCGAAGCCGCCTTCCGCGAAGGTTATATCCAGCCGCAACAACCCCGGCGCAATGGCAAACACGTTGCCGTAGTCGGAAGTGGCCCCGCCGGACTTACCGCCGCCAACCAACTGAACCGTAAAGGTTATGAAGTGACAGTCTTTGAAAAAGATGAATTACCGGGTGGCCTGCTCCGTTTCGGCATTCCCAATTTCAAACTGGGGAAAAACATCATCGACCGCCGTATCCGCCTGATGGAGAAAGAAGGAATCAAATTCCGTGTAAACACGATGGTCGGCAAAGAAGTGACAGCCCGGGATATTGTCAAGGACTTCGATGCCGTCTGCATCGCCATCGGTTCGGAAATACCGCGCGACCTTCCGATCGAAGGCCGTAACCTGAAAGGCGTTCATTTCGCCCTCGAACTGCTGGGACAACAGAACCGCCTCCTCGAAGGCATCGCCATTCCCCCTAAAAACATCATCAATTGCAAAGGCAAGAAAGTCCTGGTAATCGGTGGTGGTGATACGGGCAGCGACTGCGTCGGGACAGCCAACCGCCATGGTGCCGCCAGCGTCACCCAGATCGAGATCATGCCCCAGCCGCCTGTCGGACACAATCCCGCAACTCCCTGGCCCATGTATCCGCAAGTACTGAAAACCAGCAGCAGCCACGAAGAAGGTTGCATCCGTCGCTGGAACCTGGCTTCCTGCCGCTTTATCGGCGATAAAAACATACTGAAAGGGGTGGAAGTGGAAGAAGTGGAATGGATACCGTCGGAAAACGGAAGCCGTCCCGAAATGAAAATGACGGGAAAGAAAGAGATCATCGAAGCCGACCTGGTTTTCCTCGCAATGGGTTTCGTCCATCCCGAACAGGAAGGTCTTGTAAAAGAACTCTCACTGGCAGTGGACGGACGTAAGAATATCGCCGTCGACAGTCAAAATCAAATCGCCGGCAGTAACCTCTTCGCCTGTGGCGATGCCGTCAGCGGAGCCAGCCTGGTCGTACGGGCAATGGCCTCGGGACGCAAGGCTGCAAAAGCAATTGACAAATATCTAACAAAATAAAACAACAGGATTATGTGTGGCATTACAGCAATCTTCAACATTCGTGAAGGAGCCTCCGCCCTCCGACAACAGGCGCTTGAAATGAGTAAACGTATCCGTCACCGCGGCCCGGACTGGAGCGGGATTTATCAGGGTAAAACCGCCATCCTCGCCCACGAACGTCTTTCCATCGTCGACCCGGCTTCCGGTGGCCAACCGCTGAAAAGCAAAGACGGTAAACTGATCCTTACCGTCAACGGTGAAATCTACAACCACCGTGAGATTCGTGAAGAGTTGAAAGGAGAATATGAATTCATGACCGGCTCCGACTGCGAAGTCATCCTCGCCCTCTACCGCAAATACGGTACCGGTTGCGTGGAAAGGTTAAGCGGAATCTTTGCCTTCGCCCTCTACGACGAAGAAAGCGACACCTATCTCATTGCCCGCGATCCGATCGGCGTCATACCTTTATATATGGGTTACGACGACCACGGACATCTTCTCGTCTCCTCCGAACTGAAAGGTCTGGAAGGCTTCGCCACCATCTACGACCAGTTCAAGCCCGGTCACTACTTTTACAGCAAAGATACGGACCTTACGAAATGGTATGTCCGCGACTGGATGGATTACGAAAACGTGAAAGACAACCCCGCCAGCATAGAAGAACTCCATGACGCTCTCGAAGCTGCCGTGCAACGTCAGTTGATGAGCGACGTACCTTATGGCGTGCTCCTTTCCGGTGGCCTGGATTCGTCCATTACTTCCGCCATCGCCAAGAAATATGCCGCCAAGCGTATCGAGACCGGAGGTAAAGCCGATGCCTGGTGGCCGCAACTTCATTCTTTCGCCATCGGCTTGAAAGGTGCCCCCGACCTGATCGCCGCCCGCAAGGTAGCCGATGCGATCGGAACCGTCCACCACGAGATCAACTACACGATCCAGGAAGGTCTGGACGCTCTCCGCGACGTTATCTATTATATCGAAACCTACGATGTAACGACCGTACGTGCTTCTACCCCGATGTATCTCCTTTCCCGCGTCATCAAAAGCATGGGTATCAAAATGGTTTTGAGTGGCGAAGGAGCCGACGAAGTGTTCGGTGGCTATCTGTATTTCCACAAAGCGCCGGATGCCAAGGCATTCCACGAAGAGACATTGCGTAAGATAAGTAAACTCTATCTATATGATTGTTTGCGTGCCAACAAAAGCCTCTGTGCCTGGGGTGTGGAAGGCCGTGTTCCCTTCCTCGACAAAGAATTTCTCGATGTTGCCATGCGCCTGAACCCGGCCGCCAAAATGTGTCCGGGCAAGACGATAGAGAAGAAGATCCTCCGCGAAGCCTTTGCTGATATGCTACCCGAAGAGATCGCCTGGCGTCAGAAAGAACAGTTCTCCGACGGCGTTGGCTACAGTTGGATCGACACATTGAAAAAGATCACTTCCGAACTGATCACCGACGAAGAGATGAAACAAGCCGCCGACCGTTTCCCGATCAACACGCCGCAAAACAAGGAAGAATATTATTACCGTACGATCTTCGAAGAACACTTCCCGAGTGAGAGTGCCGCACGCAGCGTACCATCCGTCCCGAGCGTTGCCTGCTCGACAGCCGAAGCACTGGCTTGGGATGCCGCCTTCAGAAATATGAACGAACCGAGCGGACGTTCCATCAAAGGAGTACACGAAGCTGCTTATTAAACTCCTTACGACCAGAAATAGTCAATATGATTGCCAGAAGTGAATCTTTATTTATAGCACTGGTTGTAACCAATTCCCCTCTTGAGAGACTGTGTAAAAACTAGTCTTTGAAAAAGTTCTTTGAAATTTTGTTAAGTAGTAGAAAGAAATTAACTTCGGCTATTCAAAAGCATGAGTTATGAACTATCGCGAGTTATCACCAAGAA
>NZ_JAMOKS010000026.1:0-95930 GCF_023656785.1 Parabacteroides caecihominis | reverse complement strand
GGCAAGCACCTCTCCCCGGCAACAGTCGCGGCTGATCTGGCGGAGCGACAATCCGGCGTTGCGCATCCAGGAGGTGTAAGGCACGCGGACGGTATAGTCGATCTCGTGGCGGCTTCCTTTTTTAGGGGACACGATGCGGCGGTAGCAGTCACTGCCGGGGATACGGGTCGATGGGTCGACCGCCAGGGCGCGGGCATCGTAACGGGCACGGCGGCGGCCGCTCACTACGATAGCCGGAAGTGCCAGCGAATGCCCATCGGCTTCGAGGCGGGGTTCAAGGACCAGGCTGCGCGACGAGGGGACACGGATATCTTCAAGCACGAATTGCAGGTGCAGCGAGACACTGTCGTCGTCGCCTACCTCCGCCTCACGGAAAGTAATGCGGAGGGGCGGCTCCCCTTCCCCACCCTCTGCGACGGTACGGGCCGGAAGAGCGGCGGAAAACAGGAGGCCGGAAAGGGCTATATATAATATGTATAGGAAATGTTTCATATGCCGGGCGGATTAATGGATAAAAAAGATCAGGGAGACGCCCGCACGCGTCGGGCCGAAATAGTGGCGGCGGAACGTTCCGAGCACTTCCGTACAGTCGTAGCAGACGTATTTCTCATATTGCATATAGGCGTAGCCGGCACCGACAAACGCTTCCAGTCCCCAGTGGCGGCCGATCACCCAATGGTAGCCCCAGGTCAGGCCGCCGCCGTAGAGTTCGCCCCGGTAGTTTTTATCTTCCATCCCCGGGATAAACGGGATATTTCCGATATTGAAATGGCCGTAGTGACCGTGAAGGCCGAAGAAGTAGCCCTCATACGTCTGGCAGGGCCAGTAGCGCAGTTCGGGTTGCACGAGGTAATGTTTGAGCGACATATCGTTTTTGAACTCCCAGGCATTGTAAGCGCCCCAAAGGTCGAGGCTCATTTTTCTACCCAGGCGGAACTCGAATCCCATATTCGGGGTGCTCGTTCCCCAATAGAGAAGGTTACTTTTCAATGACACATGTTGTCCGTGAAGAGGAATGGATACCATATGCAAACACATGAGTATCAGTATATAAAAGAGTCTATTTCCCATTATTATCTTTCTTTACCCCATAAACCTTATTTACGAAATAAGGTACCGGGCTTCATTTGGGGGAAAGAAAAAGACCTGTAAACTGATGGGAAAACAGCTCTTTTAAAGGGGAAAAAGGCTGGTTTTGCATAGGTCTATATCGTGAAAGGGTGTTAATTAGATTGATGCCCAGGGGCATTATGCGCCAAAACAGGCGGGATAAGACTTTTTAAGTAAAAGTTAGTAGCTGACAGACAAAAATAGTTGCTTTGGCATCACTCAGGTACATAACAATCTAGTCCAAAGCAAATTCATGTTTCAGAAATATGTTAATATATGCTTCCACTTTGTTTTTATTCCCTATCTTTGCCGTGCAAGATGCTTTGAAAAACAAGTTTTACTGCATCGTAGAAGTTAATATTAATACTTGCCACCCTTATTTCGTAAATAAGGGTTCAGGCCCTTTCCAGAAACATATCGGCCGCTTTCTTCGTAATCTTCGCATTCGCCTTGTTCAGTACCGACTGGTCCAGTTGGGCCAGGTAGATACGGGTTGTCTTCTCCGAAGTATGTCCCATAGCCTGGCTGATCACTGCCACCGGGATATTCTGCCGGAGCGCCTCGGTAGCCCATGAATGCCGTGCCACATAGGAGGTCAGTTTCACCGACAGATGCAGGCGGGCACCGATAATCACGAGCAGGCTGTTGTATTTACGGAGTGCGGCTTTATAGGCTTCGTGTCCGTCCTTGCCCGCCGAAAGGATGGGAAAAAGGTAAGGGGAACCTTTCTGCCCGTACTTTCTCAAGAGTAACCGCATGGCAGGCGTAATCCCCACCCGTATCAGTGCCCCGGTCTTATGCCGGTAATAAACGATCTCACCGCCCACGATGTTTTTCTTTGTCAGGTAGGCAAGGTCCACAAAAGGGATTCCGCAGGCGAGGTAAGAGAAAATAAACAGGTCGAGCGCTTCACGCAGCGAAGGCTCCGCCGGATAGTCCGCCTGCATCACTTTATTGACTTCCGCAATCTTCAAGGCGCGTTTGGCCGTTTCCTCCCGTTTGAGATGCAACCCGGCAAAAGGGTCACAGGCAGGTCCGGGCAGTCCTTCCCGTAAAGCGGTATGGCAAAGCGCCCGGAAACTGCTCAAGTAACTGTTCACCGTATTCACCGCCAGCCCTTCGGCGCGCAGAGAACTGCCAAAATCATCCACCATGGCGGCGGTTATATCTGTCCATTGCAGCGAAGCGCCTTTCCAAAAACGGTACAGCCGGTTGCGAACCACACGGTAGAGATCAGCCGTACTATCCTTTCCCGCCTCCCGCTTCCGGGTGACCTGAAAGTCCATGTAAACGAAAATGTTTTGTGTCATATTTCTTATATCATTATAGAAAAAAACAAATGTACAACAAGTTATACGCTGCGGGAAGTTCCAAAAAGTCAATAGATTTTAGTATCTTTGCGCACTCATTCGAAAAATTAATAGGTATTCAATATATGATAACGGTAAACAATCTGGACGTACAGTTCGGCAAACGTATCCTCTTTCAGGATGTAAACATGAAGTTTACGCCGGGTAACTGCTACGGTATTATCGGTGCCAACGGTGCCGGAAAATCAACATTTCTCCGCGTAATCAGCAAACAGCTCGACCCGACACGCGGTTCGGTAACTTTAGGCCCGGGAGAACGTCTTTCGGTATTAAGCCAGGACCACTTTGCTTTCGACGAATATACAGTTATGGACACGGTCCTGATGGGACACACCACCTTGTGGGAAGTCATGAGCGAAAAGAATGCGCTTTACGAAAAGCCTGACTTCAGCGATGCCGACGGTATCCGCGTTTCGGAACTCGAAGAGAAGTTCGCCGAGATGGAAGGATGGAACGCCGAAAGCGATGCAGCCAACCTGTTGAGCGGCCTGGGTATCGCCGAGGAGTACCATTACAGCATGATGAAAGACCTGAGCGGTAAGCAGAAGGTGCGTATATTACTTGCCCGCGCCCTTTTCGGACAGCCGGACAACCTGCTACTGGATGAGCCGACCAACGACCTCGACCTGGAAACGGTGAGCTGGCTGGAAAATTACCTGTCCAACTCCGACCACACGATCCTGGTAGTGAGCCATGACCGTCACTTCCTCGACTCTGTCTGTACACACACCGTAGATATCGACTTCGGTAAACTGCAAATGTTTGCCGGTAACTATAGCTTCTGGTACGAATCAAGCCAGTTGGCACTCCGCCAGCAGCAGAACCAGAACAAGAAAGCGGAAGAAAAGAAAAAGGAACTGGAAGAGTTTATCCGCCGTTTCAGTGCCAACGTGGCAAAGTCCAAACAGACTACCAGCCGTAAGAAGATGATCGAAAAGCTGAATATCGAAGAGATCAAACCGTCTTCACGCCGTTATCCGGGTATTATCTTTACTCCAAACCGCGAACCGGGCAACCAGATTCTCGAAGTGAAAGGACTGACGAAAAGCATCGAGGGCAAAGTTTTGTTCAAAGATCTGAACTTCAACGTAGAGAAGGACGACAAGATTGTATTCATCAGCCGCGACCCTCGTGCCATGACTGCCCTCTTCCAGATTATCAACGGAGAAGAAAAGCCGGAAGCCGGTACTTTCCAATGGGGCCAGACGATCACAACGACCTATCTGCCGCTGGATAATGCCAAATATTTTGATTCCGATTATAACCTGATCGACTGGCTGAGCCAGTTCGCCGGAGATACGAACGAGGTATTCCTGAAAGGTTTTCTGGGACGTATGTTGTTCTCGGGTGAAGAATTGCTGAAAAAGGTTAGCGTATTGTCCGGAGGTGAAAAGATGCGTTGTATGATTTCCCGGATGATGTTGACGGATGCAAACTGCCTGATCCTGGATACACCGACCAACCACCTGGATCTGGAATCTATCCAGGCATTCAATAATACGTTGCAGTCATTCAGAGGAAACGTCCTTTTCTCCAGTCATGACCACGAGTTCATCCAGACAGTGGCAAACCGTATTATCGAACTGACCCCTAACGGCATCATCGACAAGATGATGGATTACGATGATTACATCACCGATCCGGCAGTAGCCGAATTACGAGAAAAGTTATATAAATAGTAACTTTTCCCCTCTGGAGAGGGGGCAGGGGGTGTGTATTACATATATTATATAGAGATGAAAAAGCGGTTGTTATTTCTTCTGACAGTATTTATTGGTTGGCTTCCGGTCCTCGCCATTCAAAAGCCGGTCTTCATGTTATATCACCATGCCTTAGCGAACGGGGGTTCGCTAACCGATTACCTTAAGGTAATTACTCATGGTTTATTGCTGGATTGTACGGTTTCAGGGTATCTGACAGTTATTCCGCTTCTCTCTGTATTGATTTCCATCTGGTTACCGGGGAGGTTCTATCAGAAGTTCCTGAAAAGTTATTTTCTGATTATGGGAATCGTGGTTGCAGCCATCTTTGCGGTAGACGTTGCCCTGTATGGTTACTGGGGGTTCCGGCTGGACGCTACCCTGTTCTTTTACCTGCAATCACCCGCCGATGCCATGGCCAGCGTGCCGGTCGGTACATTCCTGCTTCAGTTCGCTCTTTTCGGGATCTATGCTTACGGGATATTCTGGCTGTTTAAACGGTTTATCGTACCTTTATTTCCCGCGACCCCGGCCCAAAACAGATTGGGAGGGACAATCATAGTCCTGCTGCTCGCCGGCATCCTTTTCATTCCGATCCGAGGAGGCGTGACTACTTCAACCGCCAATGTCGGCATGGTCTATTTCAGCAAAAACCAGTTTCTGAACCACTCGGCGATCAATCCGGCATTCAGCCTGCTCGCTTCTCTCAGCAAACAACAGGATTTTGCCGCCCAGTTCAATTTCTTCCCGGAAGAAGAGAGAAAGGAGCGCTATGCCGCACTGACCCTTCCGGATGACAGCCTGACAAATAACACGGAAAAGGTCAGTCTACTGACAACCGACCGTCCAAACATACTGATCATCCTGATGGAAAGTTTTACAGCAAACGCCATCGAAGCCGTGGGAGGAGAAGCGGGTGTCACCCCGAATCTAAACAGGCTAAGCAAAGAGGGGATCACCTTCACCAATATGTATGCCAACTCCTTCCGTACCGACAGGGGGATTGTTGCCGTACTGAACGGTTACCTGGCACAACCGACGACTTCTATCATGAAGTATCCCGCCAAAAGCCAGACACTTCCCTCTATCGCCAAAAGCCTGGGAGAACAGGGATATGTAGCCGATATGCTTTACGGGGGAGATATCAACTTTACGAATATGCAAAGTTACTTCTTCAGTTCGGGATACAGCCAAATTACTGCCGACCGTGACTTTCCACTCTCCAGCCGCCTCAGCAAATGGGGAGCAAACGATGACATCACTTTCACCCATCTATACGAATCGATCAAAGACCGGGATGAAAAGACGCCGTGGCTCAGTACATTCCTGACACTGAGCAGCCATGAACCGTTCGAAGTGCCTTTCCACCATCTGGATAACCCGTATCTTAACTCCGTTGCATTTACCGACAGTTGCATCGGTAGCTTTGTAGATAAGCTAAAGGAATTGCCGACCTGGAAGAACACGCTGGTCGTATTGATATCCGACCACGGCTTCCGTTACCCTTCAACACTGACGGATTACGAACCCCGCCGTTTCCACATCCCGATGATCTGGTTGGGCGGAGCCGTTAAAGAGCCGATGGTGATCGACACCTATGCCAACCAGACAGATCTGGCTGCCACCCTATTGTGCCAGCTAAACCTGCCGCACGACTCCTTCATATTCAGCCGCGACATACTCGATCCCGGCTCCCCCAAATATGCCTTCTACACCTTCCCCAACGGATTCGGTTTCATCGACAGCACGGGCGTTTCAGTATATGACAACGAAAGCAACAAACCCTTGCTCGAAACCCCGGTAACAAACAGCGAAACCCGCCTGAATAAAGGCAAAGTACTGTTACAAACGCTGTATGACGATTTGGGTAGCAGGTGAAAAATGAGCCAATGTGGCAATATGCCAATGTGCCAATTTAGAAAGAATTGAATCATCTGTTTATTGACTGGTTGTACCTGGCTCCCCTCTTGAGAGGGGGTAGGGGGTGTGTTAAAGCCAGTCAATAAAACAAGCCTTGTTACAGGTTTATTTGCCGTCTGCTTCAGCTGACGGATTAGTAAAGGGTCTATCTCATTGGACTTTAGTCCCATTTCTTACAGGTTTCTATCTAGGAGAAATGTGGCTGAAGCCAAAAGAGAGAAACAACTTGTAAACCGTCAGCTGAAGCAAACGGCAAATGAACCTACAATAGTTAAGTGACTCTGATTATGGAGGTTGTATGGCGGGGATATGACACACCCCCTTCCCCCTCTCCAGAGGGGAGCCAGTTACAACCGGTCGATAATTAGATAGTTCATATCTGATAATAGCTGAGCCATTCTTAGATCGTCACTCTTTTGTTTTTTCCGTATCTTCGCTTACTTTCTTTTCATAAGCGCTACGCAGGCAGATAGTGATATACCCGAATAAGAGACCGATCGTACAATAAATCATCTCCGTCAGAGCTGCCGTAGCAAAAGTGGCATTCGGCACATAATTCATAAAGGCAAAGAAAGCACCCGCACCAATAAACAACGCCGGTACTAAGGACAGCCATTCGCTCCGCTCACAGAAAATAGCGCAGAAAGCAATCACACCTACCGCCACAGGCACGGCAAAGAATCCCAGAGCAGGCGTCATCGCACCGCCAAGAACCATAATGACAATGGAGGCAGCAATACCGATCGCATAAGCAATAAAGGCTTTTATCCCTCCCCTCACCGTACAACCGGCCAGGAAGTAAACCGCCCACGACTGAAAAGAGATCCAACTAAAACCGACATTCCCCTCAGGAGGCACGGAGGTGTACAACAACTGGTCCAATGCCTGTATCAGGCATGCTAAAACACCAATAATCACGGGAATCAAAACAAACTTTTTTAGTGTCATTGTGGTAAAAGATTTAAATGAGTAATTAGATATAGAATATAGTGATTTTCGTACCTCTCGCGGCAAATATATTAATTTAACTGATAAAACACAACGCGAAAAGACAGATAACAACTTGTTATTGTGCAAAATAGACTATTCACACCATCCTGATATATATTCCCGACAGTCTAATAATTAACAGTTTCAGCCAACAAAAAATGGCCGATCTCCTCAGACCGGCCACCTTAAATTTTAGTTTCAAATATATCCTAAAGGACTTTATTTCGCATAACTTACAGCACGGGTTTCGCGGATAACCGTGATTTTTACCTGCCCCGGATAAGTCATTTCGTCCTGTATCTTCTTTGCGATTTCGTTTGACAGGTTTTCCGTATCCTTGTCGTCGATCTTATCTGCCCCAACAATAACGCGAAGTTCGCGGCCTGCCTGGATAGCATAAGTTTTCACAACACCCGGATAAGAAAGAGCTAATTGTTCCAGATCGTTCAAACGTTTGATATAAGCCTCAACGATTTCACGACGGGCACCCGGACGAGCTCCGGAGATAGCGTCACAAACCTGAACGATCGGTGCCAGCAATGTCTGCATCTCAACCTCATCGTGGTGAGCACCTACTGCATTACAGATATCCGGTTTTTCCTTATACTTCTCGCAAAGTTTCATACCCAGGATTGCGTGCGGCAATTCCGGTTCATCATCAGGCACCTTGCCAATATCATGTAACAAACCTGCACGTTTTGCTTTCTTCGGGTTCAATCCTAATTCAGAAGCCATCACAGCGCAAAGATTAGCCGTTTCACGGGCATGCTGCAACAGGTTCTGACCATAAGAAGAACGATATTTCATCTTACCGATCATACGGATCAGTTCGGGATGCAGTCCATGAACACCCAGGTCGATCACTGTACGTTTACCGGTTTCAACCACTTCGTCTTCCACCTGTTTTTTAACTTTCGTCACTACCTCTTCAATACGGGCCGGATGGATACGTCCGTCCTGTACCAGCTGGTGCAATGCCAGACGGGCAATCTCACGGCGAACCGGGTCAAAGCCGGAAAGAACGATTGCTTCGGGGGTATCGTCGACAACGATCTCAATACCGGTAGCAGCTTCCAGGGCACGGATGTTACGGCCTTCACGACCGATGATACGTCCTTTGATCTCATCCGATTCGATATGGAATACGGTAATAGAGTTTTCGATAGCAGTTTCAGTCGCTACACGCTGGATAGACTGGATAACGATCTTCTTTGCTTCTTTATTAGCCGTCATCTTCGCTTCTTCCATGATCTCATTGATATAAGAAGTTGCTTCCGATTTGGCTTCGTCTTTCAACGATTCGATCAGGCGTTCTTTGGCTTCATCGGCAGAAAGTCCGGACAAAGCTTCCAAGTGTTCGATTTCCCGCTGATGAAGTTTTTCCAGGTCTTGCTTTTTTCTGTCCACCAATTCCAATTGAGTAGCCAGATTTTCTTTCACCGCATCAATCTCGCAGTTTTTACGCTGCAAATCTTCCTGACGCTGATTGAGTGTCAGTTCACGTTGTTTCAACTTACCTTCGGCCGACTGGATCTTTGCGTTCCTTGCCGATACTTGTTTTTCCAGATCCGCTTTCAGATGAAGGAATTTTTCCTTTACTTCCAGCAATTTATTCTTCTTGATCACTTCCGCTTCCTTCTCGGCTTCCCTCAGTACGGAATCGTACCTCGACTTCAGAAGAAAACGCATGCTCAACCACGTCAACAACCCTCCTATCAGGAGAGCTACAATTGATGATATGATTATATACACTGTCATTTTACTTATAATTTAAATTCATATATATAAAACAAAAAAAGCACTACAATACACGGCAACCGTGCAGAGCAGTGCGGAAACTCTTCTTACAATTATATTATAATTACTTATCCTTCAAATACTGTTCCAACTCACCCGTGAGTTCCTGTATCTTATCTGTAATGGGACTTGTATCGTTTTTATCTTCCAATTGCAAATTAGTCATAGACAATTGAAAAGCAACCATGGCTAACAAATCTTTTACATCCACATCGGACTGAGCAAAATTTTGCCGATACTGATTGATCTTATTACGTATCTGCTTGGCGGCATCCCGCGCCAACTGCTCGTCTTTCCGATCAATCCAAAGACCGTAACTCTTTTCGGCTATATCTAAATGTATAAGAAATTTATCGTCCATCGCTTCTATTCGTTTAATAGTGCAATGCACTTGTCTACTTCCCGCACTAACTTCGATAAACGCATCCTTGCACTTTTCATTTCCCCTTCATTTACAGAAACGACTCTTGCCGTCAGCAGTTTATCGCATTTGGTATTCAACTCTTCGATCGTTTTTATTGCCTGCTTCAGTTCTGCTTCCTTATGGTTCAAAACAGTTGTGAGCTCGTCGATCTTATGGTTTTGCTTATTACATAATTCCATTAAATCACGAACTCTAACCTCAAATACAGCCAACAATCTCTTTTGATCTTCGGTCATTTCACACCAAATTCTAGACAAAAGTAAAATTTAGAATTGAATTAAACAACAAGGCGGTCTGTTTTTTTAAACAGAAAACATCCAAACACACAAAAGGCCGTCCAAATAATATCCGAACAGCCCTCCTAATCAAGTATCGGTTACGCGATTAGATCAACGCAACAAATAATTCACCTTCAATCTCTTCGAAAGACAACTTTCCTTCTTTTGCTAACCAACCAAATGCAGCATACATGTCTTTTTCTGCTTTGATCTTAGTTGCTTTCTTTACTGCCTTAACACTCATTTTTCCGCCTTCGTTTAAAACTGTCCAAACAAGGCCGGCGTTTGTACCAATCAATTCGATCATTTTCTTTTTCGTTTTGTTAATTCGTTAACGGGGGCAAATTTATAGATTAATCGATTAAAACAAAAGGAAATAGATGTTTTTTAGCATAAAAACGAGTGTTTTTGAGGTTTCTAAACATAATTAACGCGTTTATAACATAATTTTCACTCTACTTTCAGGCGTAATCAACTCCATTTCCAAATTAGTTGTTGATACATATCGGGTTAATAGGGACACCCCATAGGTCAACGCCTCTTGCAGGCCCTCTTTTCCAGAGTATCCGTTTATAATCATTAACAGCTTTCCCGTATTCATGTCGATCTTGGTTCGTTCTTCATCGCTGGTCGGAGTACCAACGCCTCCCTGATTATCGCGATAGACCGGAAGGCCGGCTATATTCAGTTCGCCACGGCCTATTCCATGATAAATCTCGCCTTCCCGACCGACACCCAGCACCAGGTCTCCGTCAATCTTACCGGCATCGAACCCGCCGATAGAATAGCCGCTCTGAATAGACAGGAGATTGATTATATCGACCAATGTATCTATTTTATATAAGGGCAATTCGCGGAGGATACGCCGGCGAAGCGCTTCTGCCGAAGGACGGTAACGGTTCGGATCTTTCCCCAGACGCTTATAAGCCTGCCTGGTTGCCTTGATAGGAGGAAATTTGTTTATATCTTCCAGCTTGCAGGATGTACGGATATAGGTTTCCACTTCTGTTATTTCTTTCCACAATTGTTCGTCCGAAACGGTGTTTACCACATCGCATTCCACAACGGCGACATGCAGGTCCGGGCAAGCCTTCGCTATTTCTTCCGAGATAGAAACATGTATCATATAGTATTACTCTTTAATCATTATACCGGACAGGATACGTCCGCTTTTTATTCCCAGCCGGCGGGCGGAGAAAAAATCTTCATGGTGCCGATAAGTGCAGATTCCGGAAACTTCAATACGCTCCGGCAATAATCCGGATTGCAGCAACTGGATACGGTTTGCCTCCCAGAGGTCGATATGGGCTTTACCGGTCTGAGCGTTTCGTTCCATGATACGATTCATATCCACACCAGTCTCCCTGAAAGCATCGACCACCTCCTCGCCTACCTCGAAAGCCTCCTTGCTGATCGACGGGGCGATACCCGCCATCATCAGGCCAGGATTACAGGAATAACGGTCCACCATACAACGGATGGTTTTAGCAACGATCTGCTTTACCGTTCCCCTCCATCCGGCATGGATAGCCGCCACCACCTTCTTATCCGGTGCATAGACCAGAACCGGGACACAGTCTGCCGTAGAGACAGCGATGCAGAATCCCGGTATATTCGTCACCAATGCATCTTTTCCGTGCATCTCCTGCTGTTGGGCATCAATACAACTTATTTCCGCTTCATGCACCTGACAGGGCGCAAAAATCCTTTCGGGAGAAATTCCCATTGCATCCGAAAGGAGCTGACGGTTCATCCGGACGGAAGCCGGATCGTCACCGCTGAACTCTCCCGGATTCATCGTCGCATAATTACCCTGGCTCACTCCTCCGTGACGGGTCGTTATAAAATGAGAAATGTTGCATTCTCCGCCTAATCCGGAGAATTGCAACATTTCTACTGTATTACTTTTCAGTTTCTTCATCTTCGTCGTCCCACTCGTATTCTTCATACTCTTCATCCGGATCGTCGTCGTCGACAGGAAAGACGAAATCATCGTCATCATCATCCAGGGGTATCGAACTGACATCGATGTTCTGGTGAACAATGTTCTCAACTTCGTGGAAGGTTTCCTTATTCAGTTCCTTCCACAACAAGTCTTTCAACTCCGTAATACCCTGCTGGGTAATGGAAGAGATAAACACATGCGGAATACCTTCGGGTAAATCCTCCGACAGGGCTTCGATCAGTTCGTCATCCAGCATATCACTCTTGGTGATTGCCAGCACACGGCTTTTACCTAGCAATTCGGGATTGTATTTTACCAGTTCGTTATGAAGGATCTCGTATTCCTTTTTAATATCGTCGGTATCTGCCGGGATCATAAACAGAAGCAGCGAGTTTCGTTCGATATGGCGAAGGAAACGGAGTCCGAGACCTTTCCCCTCACTGGCTCCTTCAATAATACCGGGAATATCGGCCATCACGAATGACCGATGGTCGCGATAACTTACGATGCCCAGGTTCGGTTCCAGTGTCGTGAACGGATAGTTCGCAATCTTCGGCTTAGCCGCCGATACGACAGAAAGCAAAGTCGACTTTCCGGCATTCGGAAAACCTACCAACCCCACATCTGCCAGCAACTTCAATTGCAGGATGACTTTGCGTTCCTGAGCCGGTTCTCCCGGTTGAGCATAACGGGGAGCCTGGTTGGTAGATGTCTTGAAATGCCAGTTGCCTTGTCCGCCACGACCGCCTTTCAGCAGCATGACTTCCTGGCCGTCTTCGGTAACGTCGCAGATATATTCACCGGTTTCGGCATCATATACCACGGTTCCGCACGGCACTTCGATCACCCGGTCTTCACCGTCTTTTCCGAAACTGCGCTTGGCACTGCCGCCTTCGCCGTTCGTTGCCATGATATGACGTTCGAACTTCAGATGCAGGAGGGTCCAGTAATTTCGGTTGCCACGAAGATACACATGGCCTCCTCGCCCTCCGTCGCCTCCGTCGGGGCCTCCTTTCGGAATATATTTCTCACGACGAAAGTGAGAAGACCCTCTTCCGCCCTTTCCCGAGCGGCAATAGATCTTTACGTAATCTACAAAGTTTGATTCAGCCATAAAAAATAATTATTTAATGTGATAATATGCCAATGTGCCAATGAAGAAACCCTTATTGGCATATCGGCACATTGTTTAATTTACAAATTATTGATCGCTTCTTTGATACGATCGAAGATTTCTTCGACTGTACCCATTCCGTGGATACCGACGTGTTTGCCTTCTCCCACATAGTAATCTGCCAAAGGTGCTGTCTGTTTATGATAAACATCCAGTCTCGATTTGATTGTTTCCAGGTTATCGTCCGAACGTCCTGATACTTTGCCGCGTTCCAGTAGACGAGAAATCAGTTCTTCTTCTTCAACCTGTAGGTTCAGCATCACAGAAACATCCGTACCGCGTTTGTTCAGCATTTCTTTCAATGCTTTTGCCTGCGGGATAGTACGGGGGAAACCATCGAAGATAACACCTTTCGAACCGGCTTTGCTGTCCAATACTTTGGCAAGCATATCAACGATCAGTTCATCCGGTACAAGCTGACCTTTTTCAATATAATCTTTAGCGATCTTACCAAGTTCGGTTTCACCTTTCATTTCAGCACGCAATACATCACCAGTTGAAATGTGATCCAAACCATACTCTTTAATGATCAACTCACTCTGTGTTCCTTTTCCTGAACCCGGAGCTCCAAAAATAACAACGTTCAACATAATATTGTTCCTTATTTATAAATGTATTTTTCAGTTATCATACTCACCTGTAAGCTGTCATCTGTCAACTATTAACTGTCACCTTGTAAATATCCCGGTAGGCACGCCCCATTTCATCATAATCCAGCCCGTAACCGACAATAAAGTCGCTTGGTATCTGTAAACCGACATAGTCAGGCTTCAGATCGCATTTCAGGGAATCGGGTTTGAAGAGCATGGTTGCCAGCTTGACATCCGCCGCACCGTCATTTCTCAGCTTATCCATAACAAACTGCATGGTGTAACCGGTATCGATAATGTCTTCCAGCAGGATCAGGGTACGTCCTTTCACATCGGCCTGCACCGGCATGATCTCACGAACAACTCCGGTGGTATTGAGGCCACGATAAGAAGAATAGCGGGCAAACGTAATTTCGTAGTAGGTGTCCATCTGCCGCATCAGTTCTGCGGTAAACATGAACGCCCCGTTCAATATGCCTACGAACAGAGGGTTAGTATCTCCTACATCTGCCTTAATCTGTTTAGCCATCTTCGCAATGGCATCCTTGATCTCCTTCTCCGGGATAAACAGTTCAAATTCTTTATCTTTTAATCGGATCTTGTCCATATACCGTTTATTTTTCGAGGGAGCAAAGGTACAATATTTTCAGTGAAGCACAAAAAGATTTTACTTCCTGCTTTCAGTCAGGATATTTCCGTCCATCATGCGGATTAAACGTCCGGCCATCCGGGCATTTTCTTCTGAGTGTGTCACCATGACGACGGTTGAACCTTCCTTGTTGAGTTCGAGAAGCAGATTCATGACTTCGTTACCATTCACCGAATCCAGGTTTCCGGTCGGTTCGTCCGCCAGGATGATCTTGGGATTCGTTACAATGGCACGGGCAATAGCCACGCGCTGTTGCTGTCCACCGGAAAGCTGCTGCGGATAATGTTCCGTACGATGGGCAATCTGCATCCGGTCGAGTGCGGCATTTACCCTCGGAACCCGTTCCTTTACCGGGACTCCGGCATATAAAAGAGGCAATTCCACATTCTCAAAGACCGTCAATTCGTCTATCAGGTTGAAACTCTGAAAGACAAATCCCAGATTACCGTTCCGCAAGTCTGTCCGGTTATTCTCCGTATAACGGGAAACTTCTTCTTCCAGAAACCACAACTCGCCGGATGTCGGATTATCCAGTAACCCCAACAAGTTCAGCAATGTCGATTTACCGCAACCCGAAGGTCCCATTATTGCAACAAACTCTCCCTGGTTTATTTCCAGATTAATACCGTTCAAGGCTGTAGTCTCAACACTCTCCGTACGAAATACTTTCGTTAAATTTACTGCTTTTATCATGATACTTATTTTATTATTCTTATTCATTTATTCATATCTCAACGACTCCACCGGATTCCGGGAAGCTGCCCGCCAGGTCTGCGCTACAACTGTCAGGAAGGTTATCAGCAGGATAATCAGTCCCGCCAGCGGAAACAGCCACCAACTGATAGGAGTCTGATAGGCAAAATTACTCAGCCAGCGAACCATCAGAAGATAACCGACCGGACAGGCTACCACAAAGGCGATTCCCACCCAAATCATATATTCCCGGCAAAACATACGGACAATGCGGTCGGAATGCGCACCGTTCACTTTCCGGATACCTATTTCCTTCGTCCGCTGTGCGGTAGCCAGGGCAACCAGTCCCAATACGCCCATCATGGCGACAACGATTGCCAGGACGGTAAAGATCAGGAACATCCGGCTCAACTGCTGTTCATGGGCATAGTTCAGGTTCAACGCATCGGAAAAGAAACGGTAGGAAAATATATTATCCGGGCGCATCTCTTCATATTTCTCTTTCAGGAACTTCAATGTCCCCGCCTTATTCTCCGGTGATATCTTTATATACATTGTATTCAATAATTGGCGGGAATAATAGATGTAAGCCGGCTTGACCTCCTCACGCAACGACTGGAAATGAAAGTCCTTCACCACGCCAACAATCCGCGAGGTCTCCCCGAACCATCCTTTATTCTGAACGACCATGCCTACCGGGTCTTTCACCTGCATCATCTTCCAGGCGGTTTCATTAATGACCACCGGCGATTCCTTCTGGTAAGTGCCATCCATATAGGCATTCTTGTCGGCACCGAAAGATTCGCCTTTCAGCAAGGTTACTCCCAATGTCTTCATAAAATTGCCGTCACCCACAACACCGACCATCTTCAGCGAATCGACCTGTCCGTTTTCACCCATCCAACTGAAAACGGCTTCTTCCGTCTTATGTCCCCGAAGGTAATTCGACAGGTCCACGCCTCCCGCCACATTCCCGACATTCGGATTTTTCATTACTTCCTGCCTGTAATCGTCTATCCCCTGGTTGCCGAAGTAGGCCATCAGTTCGAACACATCACAATCCACGACGACCATATCTTCCTTATCCAGTCCGAGGTCTGCATTTTGCAGGTAATGAAGCTGACGGAAGACCACCGAAGTGGAAAAAAGCATCGTAATGGCAATGACAAACTGCACACACACCAAGCCTTTGATAAGCGTCCCTTTCCGCCCGGTTGCCTTTCCGCCTTTAAAGGCCAGCAAAGGGTTGAACGACGACATATAAAAAGCAGGGAACGCCCCCGCCAGACTCCCGACTCCTATTATACCGAACAGTATAAATAACATAGTCTGCCAGTTAAACAACAAAACAATATCTTTCCCGACAAACCGGTTGAAGAAAGGCAACAACAATTCCGTCAGTGCCAACGCCAGGACCAGCGAAAGGAAAGCCTGGACCAGACTCTCGGACAGGAATTGCGTAATCAGCATCTTCCGTTTCGCCCCTGTCACCTTCCGGACACCGATCTCCTTATAACGCAGCGATGCACGGGCAGTCGACAAAGTGGTAAAATTGAATGCCCCCATAAAAATAATCAACAGGGCCAACGCCATAAATAACCAGATTTGCGACATATTCCCGTAATTATCGACCGACGGGTCTTTAAATGAGGTCTGTAAATGAATATCTTTCAATGGCTGGAACTCCAACGGCATCCCGTCTTCCCGCTGATTTATCCAGGTACGGCCCATAGCCTTCCGGTCGGTTTCCGACAATACGGCGCCTTTCCTCAACTGGATATATACATTCGTTCCTTCCGCAAAATCCCAGCTCAGCGGTTCAAAATAGGCCTGTTCACCCAGCAACACTTCAAACCGGATATGGCTTTTACGGGGCACCTTCAGGACTGCCGCCACTTTATAACGGTGAACTTGCCCCAGAAACTGGCAGGTGACATCTTTGCCGACAGCCGGAGAATCTCCGAACAGCTTCTTTGCCGTAGACTCCGCCAGCACGATCTGTTGCGGATCTTTCTTCATCAGGGCGGGATCGCCCGCTATCACCGGGAAACTGAACATATCAAAGAAGGCCGTATCCACAAATGTATACTTCGCTTCGATCAGATTTGCTCCCGAATGAAGGTTCAACATACCGAAGTTGAGCACAAAGGTTGCATTCTCCACCTGTGGGAACTCCTCCCGTAATGCTTTGCTCAACGGGGCCACCGTGTAAGCTGATTCTTTCATTTCCCCACCGTCTTTCCGGTCTACGGCTATCACTCGGTAGACAGAGTCGCGGTTCCCGTGGAAATCTTCAAATGTCAACTCATCCACGATCCACAGATAGATAAGGAAAGCGGCTGTCATTCCCAGCACGAAACCCAACATATTAATAGAGGAAAACAGAAAGCTCCGTTTTATCAACCGTAAAGCTACTTTTATATAATGCTTAATCATATCGTTTTTATTTATTGTTATTTTATTCATATCGCAATGATTGTACCGGGTTCCTGGATGCGGCACGCCAGGTCTGCGCTATAACGGTCGACAACGTTATCAGCAGGATAATGCCGCCCGAGAGCGGGAAAAGCCACCAACTGA
Organism: Parabacteroides caecihominis; assembly: GCF_023656785.1. Classification (NCBI taxonomy): domain Bacteria; kingdom Pseudomonadati; phylum Bacteroidota; class Bacteroidia; order Bacteroidales; family Tannerellaceae; genus Parabacteroides; species Parabacteroides caecihominis. The sequence continues at coordinate 78,710 of NZ_JAMOKS010000026.1, read as the reverse complement.
TCGTTGTCTGATAAGCAAAGCCACTCAGCCATCTCAGCATGAACAGGTAGCCGAGCGGACAGGCGACCACAAAGGCAATGCCTACCCAAATCGCATATTCCCGGCAAAACATACGGACAATACGGTCGGAATGCGCACCGTTCACTTTCCGGACACCGATCTCCTTCGTTCGCTGTACCGTTGAAAGAGTCACCAGACCGAACACGCCCATCATCGCCACGATAATAGCCAACACGGTAAAGATCAGAAACATCTGGCTTTGTTGCCGTTCGCGGGCATAATTCTCATTCAGGACATCCGTCAGGAAACGGTAATTAAAGAGCATATCCGGCCGTGCCTCCTCATATTTCTCTTTCAGGAACTTCAGAGTCTCCGCCTGTTTCTCTGCCGAGATCCGGACATACATATAATTAAACAACTGAACCGTATAATAGAAGAATGCAGGTTTTATCTTCTCCCGCAACGGCTGGAAGTTAAAGTCTTTCACAACACCAACGACCCTGGAATTACGAATGCCGATGCCACCGCCAGTCAGCAGCATGCCAACCGGATTCTCTACTTTCAGCATCTTCCATGCCGTTTCATTGATAACGATCGGCGATTCCTGTGCGTAAGAGCCATCCCAGTAATGGTCGGGATTTGCGCCAAACGTTTCTCCTTTCAGCAATGTCAACCCCAATGCAGGAATAAAGTCGCTATCTCCGACCATTCCTACCATCTTCACCGAGTCTGTTTTCCCGTTTTCATCTTCCCACCTGAACATATTTTCTTCAAAGCTATATCCTTGCAGGTAGTTGGTTATCTCCACACCCAACGCCACACTCTTCACATACGGATTTTTAAGTATCTCCTGCTTGAAACCGTCTGCTCCCCGGCGCCAGTCCAAAACATCGACCTCAATCAGATGTTCCTTATTCAATCCCAGATCGGCATTCTGCAAATAATGGAGTTGCTTGAATATGATAGTCGTACAAATAATCATGGTTATTGCGATTACGAACTGTAGGCAGACCAGCCCTTTGACTAATCTTCCCTTCTTACCGGTCGCCTGCCCTCCCTTGAAAGCCAGTAGCGGACTGAACGACGACATATAGAATGCAGAAAAAGAGCCTGCCAGGCAACCTACTCCGACAATACCGAACAGCACAAACAACAAGGTCTGCCAATTGAATTGCAAAGTAATATCCTTCTCAACAAACATATTAAAAAACGGCAACAGCAATTCCGTCAGCGCCAGCGCCAACAGCAACGAGATAAAAGCCTGCACCAGACTTTCCGACAGGAACTGTATGATCAGCTTCTTCCTTTTCGCCCCGTTCACCTTCCGGACACCTATCTCCTTGGAACGCAAAGAAGCACGGGCAGTCGATAAAGTCATAAAATTAAATGCCCCCATAAAGATGATCAGGGCAGCCAACGCCGCAAAAAGGTAAATCTGCTGCATATTCCCGTGATTATACACATCGTTGGGTTCCTTAAATGCTGTACGCAGATGGATATCTTTCAACGGTTGGAAGGCCAGGGGCTTTCCCCATTGCGAATGCTTCACCCAGAGGTCGCGCATGGCCAGCCGGTCGGCATCCGTCAAAGAGGTTCCTTTCTTCAGTTGGATAAAGACGTGCATCCTCTCCGAGAATCCCCAAAGTTCATCTTTTATTTCGTCCCACAAATAAGAATCCCAACTTGCCAGTACCTCAAACTGTATATGACTCTTGCGGGGCACTTTCAATACCGCCGCTACCTTATAATATTTTTTATTGAATTTACAGGTGACCTCTTTTCCTATAGCCGATGTTTTACCGAACAGCTTCTCCGCAATCGCCTCTGAGAGCACGACCATCTGAGGGTCTTTCTTCAGCAGGGACGGATCGCCTGCCACAACCGGAAAACTGAATACATCAAAAAATGTCGTATCGACATATCCATAGTTAGCCTCAACACCTACATCCCCGGCGTAAATATCATATTTACCACCGTACTTTATAAAAGTCGCATTCTCTACCTTCGAAAAATCCTTCCGGAACACTCCGCTAAGCGGGGTAACCGTAGAGGGAACCTGCCCTTTTGCAGACTGCTCTTCACGGATCACCCGGTAAATATAGTCTCCGTTCTTATTAAAATCTTCAAATGTCAGCTCATCCACTATCCAGAGATAGATCAGGAAAGCGGCTGTCATCCCCAACACAAATCCCAGCATATTGATGGACGAAAACAAAAAGCTCCGCTTTATCTGCCGGATGGCTACTTTCACATAATGTTTAAACATGGTCATTTTATTAATCAGTTCATATCTTGCTATAAGTAATCAACATTCATGCCATTTTTCTAACCGGCTAGCCATCAGCAAAATGTAATATACAGAGACTACGACTACCGTACGATATCGTACAGTTCTCCATACGTTTCCGTACGGTGCTTCACCGGCAACTAACCCGAAACACCGGATGAACTAATCCTTTTCTCCTTATTAAGTAATATTTTAGTCCTACACTTTTATCCTTTTTCCATTGCATAAAATCAATTTCGGGCATGCTCAAAATTAATTTTATGCATGCCCGAAATTGATTTTTAGCATGCCCAAAAGCAAAGAAACTAAGGAGAAAAATAATAGATATCAGGGAGGTAAACATTAAAAGTTCGTTTAGTTGGGATTAGTTTACCGGCTATCCGGAAATTTTACCTAAGTTTGGGTCATCTAATCAATACATGAAGAAGGAATATCATGGCAGTACGACAAGGAAAAATATTAGTTATCGACGACAATGAAGACATTCTCTTTACGCTGAAAATGCTGCTCCGCCCTTTGGCAGAAAGTGTTACGACCTGCACGAACCCCAAAGAGATCAACCGGCTCGTATCGACTACCAAATACAATGTCGTCCTGCTCGATATGAATTTTACGGCAGATGCCGTCAGCGGAAAAGAAGGCTTTTACTGGCTGGAACGTATCCGCGAAATATCTCCCGAGACTGTCGTCATCCTGATCACTGCCTATTCGGATACGGAAAAGGCCGTCCGCGCCATCAAAGCGGGAGCCACCGATTTCATCCCTAAACCCTGGCAGAACGAGAAGATGCTGGCAACCATCTCATCGGCACTCGAACTCAGCCTGCGGCGCGGAGAAGTGCAGACGCTGAAAGAACAGAAGTCCGTCCTCACCACGACAGAGCCGGAACTGGAAGTGATCGGCGAATCTCCCGCCATGGAAAAGATATTCAAGACGGTAGAAAAGTTGAAGAACGCGGATGCCAACATTCTTTTGCAGGGCGAGAACGGGACGGGAAAAGACCTGATCGCCTATACGCTCCACAAACAATCGTCACGCAACCAGGAGGCTTTCGTGCCTATCGACCTGGGAAGCATCCCGCACAACCTGTTTGAAAGCGAACTGTTCGGTTACGAAAAAGGGGCTTTTACGGATGCAAATAAAAGCAAGTCGGGACGTTTCGAGATCGCATCCGGCGGCACGCTCTTTCTGAACGAGATCGGAAACCTGCCGCTTATGCTCCAATCCAAACTGCTTACGGTGATCGAACAGCAGAAGATAAACCGCCTGGGATCGACCAAAGAGACTTCTATCAATGTCCGGCTGATCTGCGCAACCAATACCGACCTCCATGCCGCTGTGCAAGACGGCAGTTTCCGGCAGGACCTGCTTTACCGCATCAATACGATCGAGATTTTCATTCCCCCCTTGCGGGAAAGGGGAAACGACATCTCTCTCCTGGCGGATCATTTTCTAAAACGGTACAGCCATAAATATAAGAAAGAGATCGAAGGCTTCTCACGGGAGGCGCGTCAGCTTCTAAAACAATACAACTGGCCGGGCAACGTCCGCGAACTGCAACATGTCATTGAACGGGCCGTCATCCTTTCCGACCAGAAAAAGTTGCAGTACGACGACTTCATGCTCCGTACCCCCGTTTCCAGCTACCACGAAAAGGAAGAAAAGTTCAACCTGGAAGAGTTGGAAAAGAAAACCATACAGGAGGCTTTGCATCATTGCTCCGGAAACCTGACACAGGCTGCCGACCTCTTAGGTATTACGCGTACATCTTTATATAGGCGACTGGAAAAATACGGCTTATGAAACAATACTCGAAAAAAGCTATCGGACTGATCCTTTTAATAGTAATCACCAGCCTGGTTCTTGCCTTTTTGGTGGCGGGACAGTTTTATATTTCCGCTTTCATTGCCGGCATGATTCTCCTGATAGAAGCCTGGTACCTGCTCCGGCAGATGGAACGGAGCGACCGGCTATTCCGGCATTTTGTCTGGTCGGTACGCTATTCCGACTTCCTTTCCTCGGGCACAACACACCAGAAACCGTCGGATGCCCTCCCGCAAGAACTGACCGAAGCGGTGGAAGAGGCTTTGCAATTCTATAAGAAACATCTTCAGCAGAAGGAAAGCCAACTGCAATATTTCCAGGCGCTGGCCAATCATATCGACCTCTCCGTCTTCGTTTATTCTCCCGAAACCGGACAGGTCGAATGGATGAACCAGGCAGCCAAAATACAAACCGGCCTGAACTTTGCCGAAACGATAGACGACCTGGCAGCTTACCATCCGGAACTTCCTGCCCGGCTGCGCATCCTGCATCCCGGTGAACTGTCTATCCTGCAAGTCCGCCGCCAGGAAGATTACTCGCAACTGATCCTGTCATCCATGTCGTTCGTGGTATTGAACAAGCCGCTTACCGTCGTCAGCATGAAGAATATCCGCTCGGTACTGGAAAATAAAGAAACGGAAGCCTGGCAGAAACTCATCCGGGTTCTCACCCATGAGATCATGAATTCCATGACACCGATCGTATCCCTCTCCGAGTTATTGAAAAGCAAACAGACTTCGGCTCCTATCACGGACGAGGAACGCGAAGAGATACACCAGGCTGTCGACACCATCTTCCGGAGAAGCAGCGGCCTGGTCCGCTTCGTTGAGAACTATAGAAAAGTGACCGGCATTCCTACCCCCGTCCCCGAAATTATACCTGTCGACAACTTGCTCGACAATGTCGCCCTGTTATTCAGGGAGGAAACGGATAGCATAAAAGTCCTGCCTTCTTCATCGCATTTACAGGTCATCGCCGACAAAGCCCTGATCGAACAGATACTGATCAATCTGATAAAAAATGCGCTGGATGCGACACAAGAATGTGAGAATCCCCGGATAGAACTATCGGCTGGGATCAATGCGGAAGGAAAAAACTATATCCAGGTCAGCGATAACGGGACAGGCATTCCGGCAGACGTTCAGGAGCGCATCTTCATACCGTTCTTTACGACCAAGCCTGTCGGATCCGGCATCGGGCTCAGTATTTCCCGGCAGATCATGTATATGCACAAAGGTAGCCTGACCGTTATCTCGGAAGCCGGGAAAGGAAGCCGTTTCCTGCTTACTTTCGCTTAGATTAATCTGTGTCATCTGTGTGCCATTTACAAAGTTTGTTATACATTTGTATGCTGAATAAACTTCTGATATCCTACAGTTATGATAAAGATATTTCCAACAGACAAAGTAAAAGAACTCGATCAATACACAATCCAGAACGAACCGATCAGTTCTATCGACTTAGTTGAACGCGCCTCAACGGTCTTCGTACACGAATTTTGCCGCCGTTACTCCAAGCAAACCCGTATCATCGTATTTGCCGGACAGGGAAACAATGGTGCCGACGCACTCGCTATCGCACGGCTATTGAAGGACGAATGTTACAGGGTTGAAACTTATCTGTTCAACCCGACCGAGCATCTTTCTTTTGATTGTGAGATGAACAAGCAACGGATACTCGGATTGGAGAAGGTTGAATTTACCGAAGTGGTAGCCGATTTCGTTCCTCCGGTACTGACCGACCGCGATGTCGTGATCGACGGTTTGTTCGGTTCCGGTCTGAACCGTCCGCTGACCGGCGGCTTTGCTGCAATGGTAAAATATATCAACCAGTCGGATGCTACGATCGTATCTATCGATATTCCCTCCGGACTGTTCGGGGAAAATAACCAGACGAATGATCCGGATTCTATCGTACGGGCAAGCCTGACGCTGACATTCGGATTCCCGAAACTAGCTTTCTTCTTCCCCGAAAATGCTCAGTATGTCGGTGAGTGGAAAGTGTTGGACATCGGTATTCACCCGGATATCGTTGATAACACGTCTACTCCTTATATGATGGTGACGGAAGAGGATATTTCCGAAGTATTCCAACCCCGCGATAAATTCTCCCATAAAGGGACTTTCGGTCACGCATTGCTCATTGCCGGAAGCAAAGGAAAGATGGGAGCCGCCCTGCTTGCCGCCCGTTCATGCCTGAGAAGCGGCACGGGATTACTGACCGTGCATATCCCGCAACGTGGCGAAGTCATTATGCAGGCAGCTTTCCCGGAAGCCATGATCAGCTTCGATCCGCATGCCGATTATTTCACGACCGTGCCCGAAATATCCATCTATTCCGCTATCGGTGTAGGACCTGGATTAGGACAACATCTCGAATCGGCGGCCGCCCTGGAACGTCTGTTGCAGACAACCGACAAGCCGGTCGTGCTGGATGCCGATGCATTAAACCTGATCGCTTCCAATAAAGATTTACTGAACCGTATTCCTCCGCGCAGCATCCTTACACCACATCCGAAGGAATTCGACCGTATCGCCGGAGAAAGCAACAGTATGTTCGAACGCCTGAAGAAAGCACAGTCTTTTGCTATCGAACATAAACTGTGTGTTGTACTTAAAGGCACCTATACGGCAACCTGCACGGCAAGCGGCAACGTATATTTCAACAGTTGTGGCAATCCGGGTATGGCGACAGCCGGCAGCGGCGATGTCCTGACCGGCATTATTCTTGGACTACTGGCTCAAGGGGCAGAACCCGAAACGGCTGCTGTTTCAGGAGTTTTCCTTCATGGCACGGCTGGCGACCTGGCAGCTGTTTACCGTTCAGAAGAAAGTATGATTGCCGGAGACATCACCGATATGCTCGGAAAAGCATTCAAGCAAATCAAATAAACAGATAAAGTTATTTTCCATTTATATAGGTGGAGGTGCGTCAAAATACACTAAATGGCACACAGATGACGCAGATTAAACAGATGAACACAGGTTATTTATTGATTTTCAATTTATTTATCTGTGCTCATCTGCCCGATCTGCGTCATCTGCGTGCTATAGTATGACATTTGAACTCTCACTTTTTTTATACAGCCAGACTCTGCTTAATATTCAATACGCTTATCCTCCTTCCCGAATAACTTCCAAAATATAACATTCATTATCAACTTCTGTTTCAAAAAAAAGCGATATATTCGGCCACCAAAAAGACGCAAATGACAAGTAAGCTCCGAAATATTATTTTATACTTTCTGCTAATCTGTATCCTGTGCTTTTCTTCCTGTTCCAAGAGGAGTTCTGTCTTATCAGAACTATTGCAGGCAGAAAAATTGATGGAAACACTTCCCGACAGTGCGCTGGCCATTCTCAACAAGATACCATCACCCGAAACATTATCAAACAGGGAATATGCCTCTTATTGCCTGTTGTTTACGCAGGCTTTGGATAAAAACTATATTACAATTACTTCCGACTCATTGATAAAAAAGGCCGTCACTTATTATGAAAACCATAATGATATTGCCTCACTGGCGTTATCATATTATTATATGGGAAGAACCTATTTCGATATGCAGGATGCCTTACAAGCACAACAAGCCTATTTGAAAGCATTGGAATTAGGTGAAAGCCTGAACTCCACAGACCTGCTTATAAAAATAAACAATAGCCTCGGAACACTTTATTCTTATCAGGATATTTACGAAACAGCGTTGCCACTTTACAAAAAAACACTGTCTCTTTTGGAAGGGAGTAACGACTCAACCAGAATATCTTTTGCATTACGCAATACCGCCCGTGTTTTTACTCAAACACAACAATTGGACAGTGCTATATATTATTATCGGCAAGCTATAGAAATAGCCACTCCTGAAAGTTCATCTTCTTTATATAATGATTTAGGGATTTTATACCTGAAAACTAATCAATATAAAGAAGCACATGATTGTATACAGAAATCAATACAGACATGCTTTACTCCCAGTCTGGAATATCATTTATATCTAACATATGGGGAATATTTGTTAAGAACAGCACAATACGATTCTGCCCAATACTACTTAAACCAAAGTTTACAGAGTCCTAATATTTATACTCAGGCAGGCAGTTTATACTTTTTGGCCCAGATAAAAAGAAAGAAATCCGACTTTACAAACTACTTCAAGTATTGGGACCATTACGAACTATTGAGAGATTCGATCAAAGTCAACTCTCATTATGAAAATATACGCATGACGCAGAGCATGTTCAACTACCAACACATAGCAGATGAAAAACTAAAGTATGAACAAGAGGCAGCCAGACAAATGATCATAATATATCAAATACTGATCATCACGGTCTTTCTGTTTCTCACCGGCTTTTTCTTTTTCAAAAAAGAACAGAAGAAAAAGAAAAAGTTACTTGAGCTGAAAGAGCAACAATATAAGCAAAGCCAACAACATATAGAAGATAACAAACAACAGATTAAATATCTGGAAAACGCACTCTCCAACGGACAGGAAACGCTGAGTGATGTAAAAAAACAACTGTTCGAAACCCAAAAGTTAATGTTGGAAATGGAGAACAGACAAATTTCTTTAAAACAAAATACATTAGAGATATTAGCACATGATCTCAAAAAGTCTGCTTTATATATCAAAATACATAAGACCGAAACCGGGCTTACAGAAAGCGAATGGTTGGAACTAGGTCTACTGATCGATGCGACTTATTCCGACTTCTCAAAACGTATTTTCGACTTATCTCCATATGTCTCTACTGAAGAATTACGAGTCTGTTACCTGGTCAAAATTGGCATTCCTGTTAAAAAGATTGCATCATTGATGAGATTAACAAGCTCCGGAGTCACACAATGCCGGAAAAGACTGTATAAAAAATTGACACATGAGCCTGAAAGCACCGAGAAATTCGACCAGTTTATAGCTGATTTCTAACAATTTATCAATTGTCAACATTTTGTCAACAAAAATATAATCTATATTTCGATATGGGTTATACATTTGTAAGGCATTTTCAATTTTATCAACCGACAATTAAATTAATTAAGATTATGAGACAGTTCATCACAGCTTTATTTTTAGTAATATGTGGAGCATTCTGTGCTCAAAACATGTATGCAGATAATATTCCGACTAAAGGTCAATGGGGTCCTCAGGATATTAAATCCATCTTTCCGGCACCTCCTACAGCTTCAATAGAAGGACAAGATCTGACAATCGAATTTACCAGTCCGCTTAGCAACCTGACTATTCAGGTAAAAGATAATACAGGTATGGTAGTCTATGAAGAATGCGTATCAGCCTCTGGTCCACAAGTATATACTATTCCATTAATTCTTGAGAATGGTGAATATACGCTGGAATTAGTGCATAGATACGGATATCTTACCGGCTCTTTCATTATAGAAATAGAATAAGCATTAAACGCGCTAAATTTATGTTTATATACAACTCATGAGGGCGATTTAACCGACCCCTCTATATCTCGATCTCCTTTTCCACTCATGAGTTGTTCTCCCTTAACCAAAACATTAACTATGATTTTTTTATCCCTCCCCAACTAAAGTACCATAATCATACTGCTCATCTGCATTACAAAAGTCTAAAAGAAGGTTCTAAGGTTGGTTTCTAACAAAATATTTCATAGTTTTGTACAATCATAATTGAGATAAATAATTTGTTTAGATATGAAAAATCTGATCACAATAGCATGTCTTTTGTTTAGCATACCGCTCATGGCACAAACCAAAGTGGTAAAGAAAAACGCTGTTAAAGCGAATAATTTCGGTATTACCTACTCATTGCCAAAAACACAACTGATCGTTGATGCAGAAGTTACAAAGGTTACCTGCAAAGCCGGACCTTACTACAAGTATGCAGAAAAATACTTAGGAGTGAAAGATGCGATAACGGAAGATAAGGTATACTATGAGTTAGGAAAACTATCGTTGGTAAACAAAGGAATACCCGACCCGGACAATACTTATATCGTTGAATTTAAAAGTGGTACAGTTGCCCCTTACGCTTATCTGACGGAAGACGGCCTCCTGTGTTCCATCAATGCAGAATATACACCGGAAGAATCAGAACTTGAGACAATAAAGAAAAATGGCCAGGGACCGGCTAAAGTGACGGATGCCTCCGTCTTTTCGGAAGAGTTGCTGATGGCAGGCTCTACAGCCAGACAGGCAGAAGTTGCTGCCAAACAAATCTACCGTATCCGTGAAAGCCGTTTGAATATCCTGACCGGAGATGCAGATAATCTTCCACCCGACGGTGAAGCGATGAAGCTGGTTATCCAACAGTTAGAAGAACAGGAAAAGGCGCTGACCAACCTGTTCACCGGTATCCTTACCAAAGAAACTTCTCATTACGAAGTGAGCATTACCCCTTACGATAATCTGGAAAAAGAAGTTTTATTCCGCTTCTCCAATCTGATGGGTATCGTCGATGCAGACGACCTCGGAGGTGTCCCGGTCTATATGAATTTAAAAGCGACCGAACGTGCTCCGGTGCTCGACCCGAAAGAAGCTGAAAAGAAGGAAAAATCATTGAAAGGCATTATTTATAATGTACCCGGCAAAGCTAGTATTGAAATCAGCATGAACAAGAAAACACTATATAAAGGAGACGCACAAATTACACAATTCGGTTCACGCGAAGGGCTTGCTCCTGTTATGTTCGAAGATAAAAAAGCTCCGGTGAAAGTCTATTTCTATCCGGAGACCGGCGCCATAAAACAAATAATTCAATAATAATCTAATTTAAATTTCTATGTTTGAAGGACAACCTAAAGGTTTATACGCGTTAGCCTTAGCGAATACCGGCGAGCGTTTCGGGTATTACACGATGCTCGCAATTTTTACTTTATTCTTACAAGCTAAGTTCGGCTTCACAGCCGCCGAGACATCGACCATCTTCGGTTCTTTCTTAGCAGCAGTGTACTTTATGCCACTCATCGGAGGTATCCTTGCCGATAAATTCGGTTACGGTAAAATGGTAACAACAGGTATTGTTGTCATGTTTATCGGATATGTACTGTTATCTATTCCCACCCCTTCCTCTACCGGAAAAATATTGATGTTCGGTGCTTTAGCCCTGATCGCCTGCGGTACGGGTTTGTTCAAGGGGAATTTGCAGGTAATGGTAGGGAATCTGTATGATGCTCCTGAGTATAAAGCTAAACGTGATACAGCTTTCAGTATCTTCTATATGGCTATCAACATCGGTGCCATGTATGCACCTACGGCTGCTACACTGATCACAAATAAGATGTTGAGTAAAGCCGGATTCACTTATGTACCGCAACTGCCTTCGTTAGCCCATCAATTCCTGAACGGAACGATTACCGAAGAAGGAGCAACGACCCTGAGCGGCTTACAGGCAGCCCAGAACTTTGTTGGTGATACAGCTACTTTCTGTACTACTTATATTGACAAATTATCAGAGGCTTACAACTATGGCTTTGCTATTGCCTGCATCTCCCTGATCGTTTCCATGATAATCTATGTGGCTTGCCGTCCTATGTTCAAGCATGCAGATTACAACTCTAAACAAGCTAAACCGGCTAATGTACAGGAAGAAGAACTGACCCCCGCACAGACAAAAGCACGTATCCAGGCATTGTTGCTGGTATTTGCCGTAGTTATTTTCTTCTGGATGGCCTTCCACCAGAATGGTTTGACACTGACATTCTTTGCACGCGACTATACCGCACAGGCCGTGACGGGATTGGATCGTTTAGGATTCAATATCGTAAACCTTACATTCCTGCTGGTTATTGTTTATGCAGGATTCTCTTTGTTCCAGTCAAAAACAGGCAAAGCAAAAGGAATCTCAGGGCTTGTCCTTGTCATCATGCTTGGCTTACTGGGATGGAGTTACAGTTCTATGGACCAGACAGTTGGTATCCTGCCGCAGATCTTCCAGCAGTTCAACCCGTTCTTTGTAATCGTGTTGACTCCGGTATCGCTGGCCGTATTCGGATATCTGGCAAAGAAAAAGAAAGAGCCGTCTGCACCGCGTAAGATCGGTATCGGTATGGTGATTGCAGCCTGCGGTTTCCTTATCATGGCGTTGGGTTCTTTAGGATTGCCTACTCCGGCAGCTGTTGAAGCAAACGGTATCTCTGCCGATGTTCTGGTATCGCCGAACTGGCTGATATCGACTTATCTGGTATTGACTTTCGCAGAGTTGTTGCTTTCACCGATGGGTATCTCATTCGTATCGAAGGTAGCACCTCCTAAATATAAAGGTATGATGATGGGAGGATGGTTCGTAGCTACGGCTATCGGTAACTATCTGGTGGCTATCATCGGTTATCTGTGGGGCGGAATGCAGTTGTGGATGGTATGGAGCGTATTGATCGTATGCTGTCTGCTGTCGGCACTGTTCATCTTCTCTATCATGAAGCGTCTGGAAAAAGTAGCTAAATAATAAAAGCTAACAGATGAAGTTGCAGCAGACATATCTCAAACAAAAGACTTTCCGGTTCAAAAGATGGAGCCGGAAGGGGTATGCTGCATTCTTCAGTCTGGGCAGGGCTGTTACAATCGGGCAACTTTCTTCCAATGTGGCAGAAAGATTCCAGGTTAAAAACGGTTCCAATCATTCGTCTGTATTATTGACCGGACAAATCGGTCCGGAAGAAGCAAAGAAAGAGACTGAACTTTTGCAGGAACAACCGTGTGCGGAAGCTATATCGTGGCTTTCACAGATGTTACTTCTTCTATTCTCTTTACAGACGGTAAAACAGACATCGGCAGCGGGTTCGTTCGCCTACATTATTATATGTATATATCCTAAAGCGGGAAGTTTCAGTTATGCTGAGACTTCCCGCTTTTCTATTTCATAAAAGACAACCAATATGATTGAAACACTTAAACAGATTGTTATTGAAGGGGGAACCATCAATGAGGAACAGGCCGTCGCCTTATCCCAATCTCCCGATAAAGAGGCTTTATATAAGGCTGCCCATCAAATCACACGTCACTTCATGGGAAATAAATTTGATACCTGCTCCATCATCAATGCCAAAAGCGGGAATTGCAGTGAGAACTGTAAATGGTGTGCACAGTCCGGACATTACAACACAGTCGTCGCCCTGTATCCCTTACTACCAGCCGAAGAATGTGTTCATCAGGCACTACACAATCGCCAACTGGGAATCGAACGCTTCGGATTGGTTACCAGCGGCAAACGTCTATCGGACGGAGAAATCAGGAAGTTGACAGAAACCGTCCGCTATATCAAACAGGCGAGCGACATCAAATGCTGTGCTTCACTTGGTCTTTTGAATAAAGAACAGTTAAAAGAACTGCGTGAAAGCGGTGTCGAAAACTACCATTGCAATATCGAAACCGCTCCCTCCTACTTCCGTACCCTATGTACCACTCATACAATCGAGCAGAAACTCGAAACAATCCGTATGGCACGCGAAGAAGGTTTCCGCATCTGTTCCGGCGGTATCATCGGCATGGGGGAAACAATGGAACAACGGATAGAGATGGCCCTGTTACTCCAAAAAGAGCAAGTACATTCCATCCCTTTAAACCTGCTACAACCGATACCGGGAACTCCGCTTGCCGGCACTCCCCAATTATCGGAAGAAGAGTTTCTTACGACTATTGCTCTATTCCGTTTTATCAATCCGGAGGCTTACCTCCGTTTCTCGGGAGGACGTTCACTGTTGAGTAAAGAGACACAACGGAAAGCCTTATATATAGGTATAAACGCAGCTATTATCGGCGACCTGCTGACAACCATCGGTAGCCGGGTAGAGGAAGACAAAATACTCTTTACCGAGGCCGGATATTCATTAACAGAAGAAACCGACTGGGTCGGATAACACATACAGATTTATGACAACAGAGGAATTACTACAATACGACAGGGAGCATGTATGGCATCCCTACACCTCGACAATCGACCCGCTTCCAGTCTATCCGGTAGCCGGTGCAGAAGGAGTGAATATTATTCTGGCAGACGGCAGACGCCTGGTAGACGGAATGTCGTCCTGGTGGGCAGCCGTTCACGGATATAATCATCCGGTCCTGAACGCTGCCGCTAAAAAGCAATTGGATAAGATGAGCCATATCATGTTTGGTGGTATTACACATGAACCGGCTGTTGAGCTGGCCCAAAAACTACTGGCAATCCTTCCTCCGGAGATGGAAAAGATATTCTTTGCCGACAGCGGTTCGGTAGCTGTCGAGGTAGCGATGAAGATGGCTATCCAATACTGGCAATCCGAAGGGAAAACCGGGAAACATGCATTTGCCACAATCCGCAGCGGATACCATGGAGATACCTGGCATGCGATGTCTGTCTGCGACCCCGTCACAGGCATGCACGGGATATTTGCCGGCAGCCTTCCGGTTCAATACTTTATTCCTCAACCTTCCGTAAAGTTCTATGAAGAATGGGACGAAGATGCCATGGCTCCATTAAAAGATTTGCTGGAACAACATGCCGATGATATCGCCGCCCTGATACTGGAACCCATCGTACAGGGAGCCGGAGGAATGTATTTCTACTCACCGACTTTTCTGGTTCGTGCCAAAGAGTTATGCGAACAATACAATGTATTGCTGATCTTTGATGAAATAGCGACCGGATTCGGCCGTACCGGAAAACTCTTTGCCTGGGAACATGCAGGCGTCGTTCCGGATATCATGTGTATCGGCAAAGCCCTGACCGGAGGATATCTGACACTCTCGGCCACGCTGACTACGACACGGGTGGCTACCACTATTTGTTCCGGTGAGGCCGGTTGCTTTATGCATGGCCCGACCTTTATGGGAAACCCGCTGGCCTGTGCTATTGCCTCTGCTTCTGTCTCCCTGCTTCTGGAAAGCAGATGGAAAGAGAAGGTCAGCGCCATCGAAGCACAACTTCGTAAAGAACTGGCTCCGGCACAATCTTTTGAGAATGTAAAGGAAGTACGGGTACTCGGAGCCATCGGAGTGATTGAAATGAAAGAACCGGTCAATATGGCAATCCTTCAACGTCGCTTTGTGGAGGCTGGTATTTGGGTCCGCCCATTCGGCAGGTTGGTTTATTTGATGCCGCCATTTATTATTCAGCCGGAAGAGTTGACGGTTCTGACTTTGGGGGTATTAAGGTGCATAAAGGAATAAACAATGAAAGATTACACTCTGATATTAAAACAATTAAATGAAGCGGGGAACCTGCGTAGCTTGCCGGATATCGTTCATACTGGCAACCGGATAGAAAGAGACGGGCAGGTCATGCTTAACCTCTCCTCCAATGATTACCTGGGATTGGCGTCCCGCACTGATTTAAGGGAGGCTTTCTTTGAAGAATGGAAGGAAAAAGGTTATCCTCTCTCCTCCTCTTCTTCCCGCCTGCTGACCGGGAATTTTACGGTATATACGGAATTGGAACAGTTGATGGCCGAACGCTTCAACCGGGAAGCTGCTTTGCTTTTCAACAGCGGTTATCATGCCAATACCGGAATACTACCGGCTTTGGCCGATAAGCAAACCCTCATCCTTGCCGACAAACTGGTACATGCCAGCATCATCGACGGGATACTGCTCAGTGGCGCCCCTTTCCAACGATACCGCCATAATGATTACAATCAGTTGGAAACATTATTAAAGAAGAATGCCAATCAGTACGAACAGTTATTTATCGTAACAGAAAGTATCTTTAGCATGGACGGCGACGTTGCGGACCTCCGCCGCCTGGTAGAACTGAAGAAAAGTTATCCGAATGTCTGCCTCTATGTCGACGAAGCTCATGCAATCGGTGTCCGCGGCAAAAACGGTCTCGGAATAGCCGAAGAACAGGATTGCATCCGCGAGATAGACCTGCTGGTCGGTACTTTCGGTAAAGCGCTCGCCTCTATGGGTGCCTATGTGGTCTGTAGCCAGCCCATCCGGGAATATCTGGTCAACTGCATGCGTCCACTGATATTCAGTACCGCTCTGCCTCCTGCACAGATAGCCTGGACACGTTTCATCTTCGAACGGCTTCCGGAATTTTCCTCCCTGCGTGAAGAACTCACCCTGACGAGCCATCTGCTTTCCGATGCCCTCGAAGGCAAAGGAGGAGAAATCAGCGAGAGCCATATCATCCCTTATATAATCGGAGAAAATAACGATTGTATCGGCAAAGCCGAAGAGTTACAACGCAAAGGCTTCTATTGTCTCCCCGTCCGTCCGCCCACGGTTCCGAAAGGAACGGCACGGATACGCTTCTCATTGACAGCGGATATAACCACTGCGCAACTCACCCAACTGATAAAAGAAATATGAAAATAGAAAAACAAATCAATAGCTCCTATTCCCGCCTGCTCCTCTTCTTTGCTGGCTGGTCCGCTTCGCCCGAATCATTTACCGGACTGAAAGCAGAGAATGGAACGGATATCATGCTCTGTTATGATTACAGGGACATGACATTCCATGAAGACCTAAGCAGTTATAAGGAAATTCATCTGATTGCCTGGTCTATGGGAGTGCGTATGGCAGAACTGGCTTTAGCCGGGAAACATGCACTAACTACAGCTACTGCCATCAACGGCACCCCCCGGCCGATAGACGACAATTTCGGTATTCCGGAAAATATCTTCCGGGGAACACTCGACAACCTGACAGCCGAAGGCATGAAACGTTTCAACCGACGAATGTGCGGCAGCCGGGATATACTCGCACAATACGAGGAATTTCCTGCCCGCCCGCTGGAAGAGGTTAAAGACGAGCTACAACATATTTACAATCTTTGTAACGGCCAATCAATAACAAATGCAGACGACACGACATCTATACAATGGACACGTGCCATTATAAGCTCGGACGATCATATCTTTCCGGTTGCCAATCAACGCAACTACTGGAACGGACGTTGCCTGATAACAGAAATCACAGCACCTCATTATCCTTTTTATTTATGGAAACAGTGGAACGAATTATAACCCGCTTCAGCCGCGCGCTGGATAGTTACGACCTGCATGCCGATGCACAGCAACAAATCTGCCGGAAACTCACCGGTATATTATCGCGTTACACCGACATCCATTTCCAGCGTGCCCTTGAAATTGGTTGCGGAACGGGCGGTTTCACCCGTCTTTTGAAAGAAAGTTGCGTAATCGACGAATGGTATCTGAACGATATCTGTGACGGTTGTCGGGAGAAAGTAGCCTTCTTGTTTCCCGGACAGTCACCACTCTTTATCGCCGGAAATGCGGAAGAGATCAACTTTCCCGGTCGCTTTGACCTGATCGCATCCGCTTCCGCCTTTCAATGGATGGAGGAGCCTGTACAATTCCTTCATAGACTGGCCGGAATACTTTCGCCCAACGGAACTTTACTGTTCAATACCTTTGCTCCCGGCAATTTAGCGGAGATCAAGCAATTGACCGGCAAAGGTTTAACATATCCTTCAGGCGAACAACTGACCGAATGGTTGGAAGATGATTTTCATCTGATTCACCTGAGAGAAGAAGAAATAATTCTCACTTTCGACACACCACTCGATGTACTCCGCCATTTAAAGCATACAGGAGTAACCGCTACCGGCGACGGCACCTGGACACGCGGCAAACAAACAGATTTCTGCCGGGATTATCAGGAACTGTTCCATACAAATAACA
Source organism: Parabacteroides caecihominis (assembly GCF_023656785.1). Classification (NCBI taxonomy): domain Bacteria; kingdom Pseudomonadati; phylum Bacteroidota; class Bacteroidia; order Bacteroidales; family Tannerellaceae; genus Parabacteroides; species Parabacteroides caecihominis. The sequence continues at coordinate 60,992 of NZ_JAMOKS010000026.1, read as the reverse complement.
ATCAGGTAACACTCACTTACCGCCCGCTCTATGTGCTGGCAGTAAAAAAACAAGCATAAAAAATGAAAGGAAAAGTCTTATTTATTTCAGGCATCGACACCAATATCGGCAAAACCTACGCCACCGGTATCCTCGCCCGCGCCCTGGCCGAAAAGGGCAAAACGGTCATCACCCAGAAGATGATACAAACAGGTTGTACGGAAGTATCGGAAGATATTGAAATGCACCGGCAGTTACAGAATATCCCCTTCACCGAAGAGGATAAGGCCGGCCTCACCTGTCCTTACATCTTCACGTATCCCTGTTCCCCCCACATGGCTGCCGAATGCGACGGACGCACCATCGACCTCGCGACCATCACCGAAGCGACACGTAAGTTACAGGAGAAATATGAATATGTCCTTCTCGAAGGTGCCGGCGGACTGATGGTTCCGAACGATTTCAACTCGCTCACCATCGATTACGTAAAGGAACAAAATTATCCGGTCCTGCTTGTCACCTCCGGAAAACTGGGAAGTATCAACCATACCCTGCTCAGCCTTTTTGCCTGCAAACAATATGGAGTAGAAGTAAAAGCACTGGTCTACAATCTATATCCGGAAACGGACAAATTGATTGCCGATAATACGATGGAGTATCTCACCCAATATCTTGAAAAGGAGTTTCCGGGGACAGTATTTATCTGTTTGCCGGAATATGCCACACTCATAAGTACAAATTAATGCATATCACAACTGCATTTCTTTTGTTTCACAGATGGATTCCGTTTGTATCACAGTTGGATTTCTTTTGTTTCACAACTGTGATACGAATAGAGAATCTTATCTCTTTGGTTCTTCCCCGGACATTACCGGCTCTGTCTCAGGCTTTACCGACTCTGTCTCTGACTTCATTTACCTTTCAGTAACCGTTACAAATTATCCGTCCCAATAATCTCCGATACCCGGGCATTGGCACGAGCCTTGATTTCAGGAGTGATGCTATCTTTCACCAACTTCAGGACCAACGTCATTACAGCAATATCATCCGTAAAACCGATAACAGGCAGGATGCCGTCCGGTATCAAATCAATCGGCAGGATAAAATAACCGAGAGCACCGACAATATAGGCTTTATGCTGGAGAGAAACTTTATCGTCCTGCAACATATAATAAAGTGTAAACACCGGTAACAACACGGTGGCTCCCACCTTTTTGGCTACCCGTTCAACCTTTTTCCAAAAACGGTTATCCGAATAATAGGTACCGTATTTCTGCACTTCGTGTACCTCTTCAAAAGGGACATCTTCAATTCTATTTGTACTCATACTCGTTGTTTTTACCAATCGGAGCAGTTCACAGACTGCCCCTTCCTACCAACAAAGATACTAATTTTATCCAGCCATGCAAACCTTCATCTTCCGCTGTTCATACTTCCGGCTAAACCAGCTAAGCAACAGAAAGCCGGCAAAAGCTGAAGCGGCACCCGGAAGGGCAGCATACTGATAACTATATCCCGCCTCGATAGGCAATCCTCCGCAATAAGCCCCCAGCGCATTCCCCATATTGAACGCAATCTGAACGCTGGCAGCACCAAGCATCTCACCGCCCTTTGCATTTTGAATAAGCAGGAGTTGTTGCGGTGCCGATACGGCAAACAGGCAAGCAGTACCTAAACACATCAGGATAACGGACAACCAGGGATTAACAGCACAAACGAAAATAAACACCAGCGTCAGGCACATTACCCCTTGTGTAACAGCCGCCACACGTCCCGGCGTATACACATCGGAAAGACGACCACCCAACAGATTACCGATACACATTCCTAATCCGGCCAATACCATAATAATAGTCATATCAGCAGCCGGAAAACCAGAAACCTGTGTAAGCATCGGTGTTATATAGCTGTATAAACAAAAGAAACCGCCATTACCGAACATCGTAGCAAAAATCAACAGCCACGGCGCCCGGTTCCGGAGAAAACGGAACTGTCCCTTAAAACCGTTATCCGGCAAAGCGGCAACATACGGCACCCACCGCCAGATAAACCAAAAGACAACGACTCCCCAGCAAGCCGCACTGAAGAAGGTGGCTCTCCAGGAAATAGCATGGCTGATATAAGTTCCGAGCGGAACAGCCAGCAGATTAGCCACCGTCATTCCCGAAATCATAATAGCCACAGCTTCCGACTTCTTCCCCTCCGCAGCCAGCCGTTCTGCCACAATCGACCCGACACCAAAGAAAGCGCCGTGAGGCAGGCCGGAAACAAAACGCATAGCCATCATCGTCCAGTAGTTAGGCGACAACGACACAAACAGGTTTCCAACGATAAAAATCGTAACCAGAACAAGAAGGATTTGCTTCAATGGCCGCGTACGGGCCAACAGTACCAACAAAGGAGCACCGGCACAAACACCCAGCGCATAAGCCGAAATAAGATGCCCGGCCTCCGGAATCGAAATGGCCAGATCACGAGCCACATCGGGCAATATCCCCATCATTACAAACTCGGACAAACCGAGCCCCAGCGTTCCAAACGCCAGGGCGATAAGACTTTTCTTCATAACCGATAACCTAAACTTTTCGGCCGCAAAGTTAATATATCAAACAGAGATATTGGTTAAAATTATGTTATAAGTGTAACTGCAACCCGAAAGAAACCGGATGAAGGGCCGGTCCTTTTTTACTCTCAAACATTTCAATAGGAGAATACTTGAAGTAAGCCCCTATGCAGCCGACACCCGCTTGAAAAAGAAGGTCCATCGTAACAGGACGAAGGTTCATACCGCCATCCATTTTCTGCTTTCTGGTCTTTCCGCGCTCGTCCTCGTAAACGACTTTGGAAGAAGAGGTTGTCTTGATAACCCCAACTACACCGCCGGAAACGAAGAAACGGGGTTTATGTCTTTTCTTCGGTGTCTGCCATTCGAGCAATACAGGGATGGTAAGGCTGGTCATATTCAGTTTACTCTTTTTATAAACAACACCTTCGGGAGCAGGAACCAGCTGGGTAACGCCATCCACCTCCTGAAAATGAGCGTTTTCATCTATACGGTAACGATTCCAGCGCAGGCCGGCACCAGTCACCAGCGCCCAGTTATACCGGGAAAACGGAAAGCTGAACTCCATAAAATTCAAATTATATTCCAGCGATTTCCCTTTACGCAACGAAACATCGTCTCCATCGAAACTGTTGAAGCCCATACCGAAGCCGGCCCAGTGGGCGGAAAAGTCCCTGTCCCAGGTGGGAACAGGTATATTCAACGTCTTGATATGTTTGCGACGTTCGTAACTTTGCCCGTCACGGTAGTGCCCCTCAAAAACCATTTCATCATCAACAGTTTCACCATTTTCATCCAGCTCATATACCCGCACTTTCATCCGGTCGCCGTTATCTTTGACTTCTATACGTTTCTTTTCCAATGTAATAACCGTATCGGCCGGCATCGGTTCTACTTCTGCTGCCAGCAAACCCATCACGGGGAGACAGGCTGCCATAATCAGTATTAATCTTTTCATCTTCATATAGTTTTATTCGTTTATAAATCTTTTTTAGTGAACAGGATAGTAATTAAATCGTCACTATCCAGATCTCCTTCGATATAGACCAGGGTTATCACGCCTTTTGCATTGACTTTGAAAAGGACAAAACGGTTTATATCGGCCTCCTTACCCGGCAACTGGTAATAAGCGGAAATCACACCGCCATCATCGGTCACTTCCTTAATCTTACGGGCACCTTTCTGGTCTGCCTCCAGACACTGACGGGTGAAACGCAAGGCTTCCGGATCATTCTTGATCGTAATGCTCTTATAGCGGGTCATGCCGTACGTCTCGAGCATTTCGTTGGAAAGTTCCACCATCGTTACATTCTTTTTACGGCCGTAACGCTGGAAAACATCCTGTATCTTCAGGTCTTTCTGCAAAACCTCAGCATCTGTTGCCCCTACTCCGGCAGGAAACAGCATAAAGGCTGCCAACCATACTAATAATGTGTATTTAATCTGTTTCATCGCAACAAGTTTTTATTCGTCATCACTAAAAATGGAACCGAGTTCCTTTAATTGGTTATCTATGATCCGGCGGTCAGCCTCATCTTTATCTTCTTCGGGGAAATATTCGTCCGCAGGAGTGGCCACCTCATGTAACGCTTCAAAAGCCGAAGAGCGAACCTTATGGATATCGGTATAGCACCGCCCGTTTATCACTACATAATTATCTGAACAGAAACAGGGATCGGCCGGATAGAGCAACTGACTGATTCCCAGGAACACCAGCACACAAGCAGCAACCGCCGACAGAACATAAACCACCGACTTGCGATTCAACCGGAAACGCTTTTCCGGAAATGCTTCGGGAGCGATCTCCGACCATATCTCTTCTGCCATATCCCTTTCTGTCGCAATCTCTTCATCGAAATAAGCAAACAAAGGTTTGTAGGCAGACAGGTTTTCCGGAACATTGTCTGAAGCAAAGAAACGACGGAGCTTCTGCTCTTCTTCCGCCGAAGTCTCTCCTTCAAAATACCGATTCAATAATTCATCTATATTCATAATTGCTCCTGTTTGTTTAATAATAAAAACTGTTCCCGTATCTTTTTCCTGGCTCTCGAGAGGTTGGAACGGATAGCTTCGACCTGAGAGCCGGTTATCTCCGCTATCTCGGCTATCTCATAACCTTCCACATCTTTCATCCGGATGATGGTTTGCTGTACAGCAGGCAATTGGCTGATCAGTTGCCGGATACGGGCGGCGGCATCCTGTTGCTCCAACTGTTCGGCCGGCGAACGGTATCCTGAATCCAGCGACAGTGTCTCTATGTCGGGACCTTCCGGCCGGCGGGCACGCAGTTTATCCAGAGCCAGATTCTTGGTGACCTGCATCGCCAGTGCTTCCACGCTATTATAGCCGTCCAGTTTCTCACGGATATACCACAGCTTCAAAAAAGCCTCCTGCACGATATCCTCGGCATCGGCCTTTTCCTGCATCAGTCTCAGGGAAAAGTTGATCAGCTTATCCCGGAGTGGTAAGACGGTTATTTTAAACGTTTCAAGTTCCATTCTGTTATTATGACGACAAAGGAAGGAAAACATAACACGAAAATTCCAGATTTTTGCCAGATTTATTGCATAACTTTGTAAATAAATAAGATAGCCCATGAAAATTCTGATTGTAGAAGATGAAGATTCTTTGCGTGAAGTAATGATACGTTCGCTGGAAAAGGAACGCTATGTCGTGGAAAGTGCGACCAACTATCAGGATGCTTTGCTGAAGATCAACGATTATGATTACGATTGTATCGTGCTGGATATCATGTTGCCGGGCGGTAGCGGCCTCCACTTGCTGGAAGAATTGAAAAAAATGCGGAAAAAAGACAGTGTTATTATCGTCTCCGCCAAAGACTCGATCGAAGATAAAGTGACCGGTCTCGACCTCGGTGCCGACGACTATCTGACCAAGCCTTTCCACCTGGCCGAACTGAATGCCCGTATCAAATGCATCATCCGCCGGAAACAACAGGATGGCGAAATGCATATCAACCTGGCAAACATTACTGTCTACCCGGACTGCCATGCTGTATATATTAATGAGGAAGAACTGGTGTTGAACCGCAAAGAGTTCGACCTGCTTTACTATTTCGTCACCAACCCCGACCGCCTGATCAGCAAAGAAGCACTAGCCGAATCTATCTGGGGAGATTATATCGACCAGGCAGACAGCTTCGACTTTATTTACAGCCAGGTAAAAAACCTGCGCAAGAAACTGAAGTCCGCTGGGGCGACAGCCGAAATTAAAGCGGTCTATGGTTTCGGCTACAAAATGGTAAACGAAGAATAATACAATGAAACTGATCCACTATATATTCCGCAATCTGTCGATTCCGTTACTGATCATCCTGACGGCCTGGGCCTGCTGTTTCTATTTCGTCATCATGCACGAGATAGACGACGAGACCAACGACAGCCTGGAGAATTATAAGGAAATCATTATCAAGAGTGTCCTTGCCGACAGCACATTACTGCGTGACCATGTCGACATCATGACTAAATATTATATCCGTGAAGTCCCGGAGTCGGAAGCTGAACTGGATAAAGACGAGTTCTTCGACTCCACCACCTATATCGAAATCGAAATGGAGTACGAACCGGTCCGCGTATTACGTACCTGGTTCATGACTTCCGACCGGAAATATTACGAGTTGACTATCGAAACTTCAACCCTCGAGAAAGAAGATATGGCCGAAGCAATCTTCTGGAGTATCATTATATTATATGTCAGCCTGCTCTGTTGTATCCTGCTGGTATCGCACTTTGTATTCAAATCCAGTTTCCGCCCTCTTTATACGCTGGTCAAATGGCTGAAAGAATACCGCCCCGGAAAACAACCGGCCCCATTGGTAAACGAAACCAAAGTGGAAGAATTCAAAATCCTGAATACGGCCATACAAACAGCCATGGAACGAAATACGGAAATGTATAACCAACAAAAACAGTTCGTCGAAAATGCTTCCCACGAACTGCAAACACCGCTGGCTATCTGCATGAACAAACTGGAACTTCTCAGCGAAAACCCGGATTGCACGGAAGAACAGCTTTTCGAAATAGCCGGAATCAATCATACGCTGCGTGGGATTATAAAGATGAACAAATCCTTGTTGCTTCTTTCGCGTATCGACAACAAACAGTTCCCCGACACCTCCGAGATAGAGTTCAATAAGCTGATCGACAGACTACTGCCGGATTTTAAAGAGATGTATGAATACAAAAATATACAGGTATCCTATACGGAAACCGGTTTATTAACATATACGATGAACGAATCGCTGGCAGCCACCCTGGTCAGCAATTTATTAAAGAACGCGTTTATACATAATATAGAAAACGGAACAATCGCCATTACAATAACCAGCCGTACATTAACTGTTGCCAACAGTTGTGACAGCCCGAAACTGAATGAAGCGACTTTGTTCAACCGTTTTGAAAAACAGACACATAAGAAAGATTCAACCGGACTGGGATTAGCGATCGTTAAATCAATTGCTTCCATTTACGGGATAAATATAAAATATGAATATAATGGGCTGCATCAGTTCATTTTAACATTCAAATAATCATTTTTCCCAAATCTTTCCCAAATGTCACCTTTTCTTTGCAGTATAAATTAAAAGAAGAAAGTCATGAAAAAGTTCGGATTAATTCTGGTCAGCCTGTTATTATCGACAATGGCCATTTTCGCAGACAACGAGAAGATTACAAGAGACAAATCGGTATTGCCTTCTGTATGCCGTAACTTCCTGTCAGACCATTTCGGACAGACAGATATCTCGCATATAAAAATAGAAAGCAATCTGTTAGGAACAAAAGGATATGACGTGATCCTCACCAACGGTATTAATGTGGAATTTGACAAGTCCGGCGAATGGAAAGAGATCGAAGCGCGCCATGCCTCTATCCCTTTAGAAATCCTGCCTGCCAGAATAGCAGATTATATAAGGAAGAATTTTGCCGATAGCAAGGTTATCTCTGTCGACAAAGATACACGCGAATATGAAGTCAAGTTAAACAATGACCTTGAACTCAAATTCGACCGTAACGGTAACTTTAAGAAATTCGATTAACAAAACAACAAAAAGAAAATAAGTATGAAAGTAAAACTATCTGTCTTAGCATTAGCATTGTGCGGTCTGTTTGCATTTACAAGCTGTGATAATGATGACAACTATCAGCCCGACCAAACCGTCACTAAAGCATTCGATGAAAAATACCCGGGGGTCGGTAAAGTAGAATGGGAAACAAAAAGTGGTTATGAGGTAGCCGATTTCCATCTGAGCGGAAATGATGCCGAAGCCTGGTTTGACAATAAAGGTAACTGGGTAATGACAAAGACGGAAATCAATTTCGGTCTGCTTCCTGAAGCTATCCGTTTGAGTTTGAGAGCTAATGAATATAAAGATTGGAAATATACAGAGTTCGATAAACTCGAACGTTCGAATGCTGCCACTATCTATGTTATTGAAGCGGAACAGGGCGAAAAGGAAGTCGACTTGTATTATACGGAAGACGGTGTCTTGATTAAGGTCATTAACGATTCTGATAACGGAAATAATAACTTCCAACCTGTTGTTATCCCGCAAGCAATCAGCGATGCCATCAACGAAATGTATCCGGGTGCCACTGTGCTGGAATTCGATCAGGAAAAGAATGGTTTTGAAGTGGACATCCTCCATAATAATATCTACAAGGATGTTTATTTCAATACTGAAAACCAATGGGTTTCTACAGAATGGGATATTACAAAAGATCAAGTTCCGGCAATCGTCATGAATGCTTTACAGGCTTCCGAATACAAGAATTATAAAATTGATGATATCGATCTTATCGAAAAACCGGAAGGTACTTTCTATGTATTCGACCTGGAACAAGGAGATAATGATGTTGAAGTAACATTCGATTCCGAAGGCAATATTAAGAGTACCCAAAAAGATTAACTCTGTAAAAACGAACTTTGCATAGAGCGAATTTGTTTCTTACGAGAATAAACTACACGGATACGATGGCTGGACCTCCATTGTATTCGTGTTTTCTTTTATAAACAATTAAAATTAAACGTCATGAAAGAAAAACTATCTGTTTTAGTCATTCTCGTATGCTGCATTTCGCTGCTTGCCGGTTGTAATAACCATCAAAAGAAAGTAAACCAGACTGTCGAAGTCCCTCAGGTTTTCCGGAACTTTATCTCGACCAAATATCCGCAGGCAACCATCCTGAAACTCGATAAAGAAAAGAGCGGCACGGAAATCGATATAAAAGACAAAGGCATCCACAAAGAAGTATCATTCAATGAAAAGAACGAATGGGTTAGCACCCAATGGGATACCCGTCTTGAAGATGTCCCGGTTGTTGTGACGGACGAACTTGCCAGTTCCGCCTATAACCAATACAAAGTACTGGAAGTAGATGCAATCGAAAAACCAGCCGGTATGTTTTATATATTTGAACTGAAACAGGATAATAATGAGGTAAAACTTACATTCGATTCGGAAGGACAGCTCATTGAATAAAAAGGGGAGTACTAAATAACACAGATTGGGCAGATAACCACAGGTATTTATCATCATAAATAAACCATCTGCGGTACCTGCCCAATCAATATCATTTGTATATCATAGTGAGACCTTTAATGTTCTTGAAAACGTTTCTCTAACTCTTGTTGCCGGACATCATCCCAATAGAAACAATCCAACTCAAAAAAAGTAGATGTATATGGGATTGTCAGATTACTTTTCAAAATAATGACATTAAAGACACTGCTTATGCTATCCAGTCGGGCTATCAATTCCTCATGAGGTACATACTGTAAATGCTCCCCGAATAAGCCGGCAACCTCCTGTCGGAGTTCTGTGATCCCCGAAGCATCCGCCTCCTTCATAAACAGCAGTTCCCGATCCTGATAAACATTCGCTTTAATATGCGGTGCCCGATCGATTTCAGCCGTAACAAAAGATAAGACTTCCAAGAAATCGTCTCCCGTACAGATCGTCTTAATGCCTTCCTGACTTTGCAGGGGATAAGCCATATCCGTCACTACGATCCAGTTACGATGTCCCAGTAAAGAAATATCATTATGCAGTTCCTCTTTCCAGGAGAGTTTTTCAGAAGTGCAGCTCACCCCTAGAAAACAAAGGACAATTACCAACCAACCGTATTTATAACTATTTTGTATCATAACCTGGCAGATCAATTGTCCTTAAACAAAATACAATCCAAACCGAAATGATATCCGGATGATTTCTCATTCTTACCAGCAACCTCAACTCTCAGTTCAAAAGTATTATTCATCGGTTGTTGAAGTCCCAGGTCTAATTCTCTACATTCTATTTCATTACTGTAAGCATCCCAGTTTTCCGCAATTAGCTTTTCATTGATATAGATATTCAATTTAGCGGAAACAGGCGAAGTTGTCAGGTAAAGAAGAACTTTTTTAGGATGATACTGCTCTCCGAAACGGAAAGAAATATAATCCTTCACCTTAACAGCCTCAACCGATAACTGTTTAGCCATGCTCCATTTCGAATCAGACTTTTCATTATCCATAGCCTGTACCTTCCGGATCAGCCCGTCAGAAGCTAGCAGCGGATATATATCTTCCAATTCAATAGCATTCTTTACACGGAAATTGTTTGTCTGCGTAATCTTTTCCAGATCCTCTATCTGAGGAACCGGATCGGAGGCCGCTTCAACCATTGGAGGCCTGTTATGTTCGGCCTCCATGCTCCCATACCAGAATGATGTCAAAGCGTATTGCAGGATCGCATCCGGACCGGACGAAAAATTGAACGCTTCCATATCGAGCTTAAACCGTTTATTGAACGGTATCGCATCCAGCGAACGACTTCTTGTACAGATATTATATCCACGGGTATGGGGGTTCTCTCCGGTAAACCCACGCGTCTCTCCTCCTACCCGGATGTTTGCCAGGAAAGGCGTTGAGAACTCATCTTCACGAGTAGGGTGAACACCTCCCGCCCAACCATAATAATCTTCCGTGCCCGTCCCGAAATGGGAAGGGAAACGCCTGTCAAAATCTTCATCCACATAAATCTTTTCATCCCCTTCTCCCCACCACCAGGGTAACGGGTTCAGGACTATAAAATTATCTCCCACATGAATACCTTCTCCTTTTACTTCGACAAAAGTCATATCACGAACCGGATTGGCCATATAAGGTTCATCAGTCCACCAATTAGCATGGAAATAATAAGTATCGTCTGTCCATTTCCAGGGAGAAACGACCATCTCAGACTCCAGTTTTACCGGAAATGCGGAAAGATTATGAATGCGTATCTCCCCGCTTTTCCTGTAAGGCATAATCCATCGGCAGACCATTGTCCCATCGGGATGAACCTCCCGTTCCCATGTCTTATAAGGATCTACCGCATTGACATTCCCGAAGAAGTCTCCTAACGGACACCAAACGGTTGATTTATCATCAAAAACTATTTCAAGGACCGTCGAACGTAAAGCCTGCGGAACATTTTCGGCAGACAACTTAAACGTCATATGACGAATGGCAGAAGTACCTTTGGGCAAAGGAATAGCCTCTGTCTGCCGGCTGTTAACCAATCTGGAAAAAGAAACTTTCTTCCCTTTAGTAAAGGGCGCGGGGTCCGTCAACTCTTTCCCGGTCTGCGCCAAAACAGCCTGATAACGTTCCATAAATTCCGGTTGAAATGTTTCGACCTTTACTTCCGGAGAATAAGCCCTATAGTTTATAATATAGAAAAATGAATCTCCTTCAACGGATACTTTACAACTTTTGCCGAATGAAATCGGTAAATATAAATCTCCCGCCCGACAAGTATAAACGGCAAAAGGAGGCGGAGCAAATGATTCACCCGTCAACAGCCGGATCATATTCGTCCGTATGGATGGTTCTTCTTCTCCATCCAGATAAATCAAGATATCCGGTCCCTCCCTGTTATTGAAATCCTTATAGAAAAAAGGAGTCCATATCCGGGTCAACACCCCCGGTCCGTCACACTCCATCAGGACAGACTCCTGTTTCCCGTTATTCGTTTCTTTACGCAAGTCAAAACCCTGATCGCCGTTAGCAAACCATCCTACCGGATCATCCGGCGTTACAGCAGCACGATTGTAACTGCTACTTTGTAACGCCTTATATGGAAATTCCGGTTTCTTAGTCATGACAGTACGATCTGTCATTTCCTGCAACAACGATTTGAAAGTGACATCGTATTGTTGGGCATCACTATTTTGCAGACAGCAAAACAGACTGATAATAATAAGCCCTGTAAACAAGCTGTTCTTTCCCGTTCTCATATATGATAATTATTTTATTATTCCCTTTCGGTTTATTATGACCAACCTGGATTTTGTTCCAGATTCGGATTCAACAATATTTGCCTGGTAGGAAGAGGAAGCAAATAATGTTTCTCTTCAAACTTGCGCTTATTGGTTGGTTCGATGATAATACTGCCCGTCTCATCCTGCGGAAAATCAATGTTACTCCATCTTGAATCGGTAGCATATTGAGTATCGCGCCATAAAACACCTTTCAAAGCCATCGGCATTTCTGTCTCCGCATTTTTCCAACGGCGTAAATCGTCGAAACGGAATCCTTCAAGAAAAAGTTCAATCGTTCTTTCCCGCCTAATTTCCGTCCGCATATCCAAACCGTTTGCAGAGACGAATGTATTTGTTAAAGCCGGAAGTCCTGCCCTTTCCCTTAATTTATTAATAGTCAGATCCAATTGCTGATCGGTTATACTTCCGTTTTTCTCAAATAAAGCCTCAGCATGTATCAACAGGACTTCCGCCAGGCGGATAACCGGCCAGTCCACTCCGAACGGCGAAGCTACTTCCACCCTGAACTTGACCGCATAATATCCTGTCCGGGTCGTATTACCAAAATTGATATCATAAATATTGCCTCCTGCAAAAGGATCGTTCCAGTTACGGTTATATTCAGGAGGATTATTCGCCCAAAAGCGGGTGAACGGTTTTTGCAGAACATTTGTCATACGAAGATCCCTGTTTTCATATTCACTCTCGACGGTTTCACGACCTGCAAACAATGGAGATTTGTCTATTGGCAAACCATCCGTACACAAAAACAGATCAGCAAACTTACGGGTGACACTCGGATATTTATGTGCACTACTGGTTCCTGCCGGTCTGATATCCGCATCGAAACGGTTTGTCAGTATATACTCCTGCTGGTCGGCTTTCGTCAGCCCTGCAACATTTGATCTACCTTTATCCAACAAAAAGAAATAGCGGTAACTCTCCTCTCCTAAAACATCCCTGCGATCGAAAATCACATACTGGTTTCCGTTTATCACTTCTCCGGTCGCAGCAATTGCCAGATCCAACAGTTCATCGCCATTCTGTCCTCTGAATTTACGCCAGGTTCCCTCAAATAAGGCAATGCGTCCTTTAAAAGAAAGTGCAGCTTCGCGACTTACACGTCCTTTCTTTCCCTCCGCAATGTCTTTTTCTTTCGGCAGTAATGATATTGCTTTATCCAGGTCTTTCAGGATATGGTCTACAACTTCTTCCCGACTGTTTCTCGGTCCGTAAAGTAATTCCGTATCATCCAGGTCGAGTACTTTATCTATGATAGGAACGCCGCCATAGTATCTCAGCAACTCAAAATAAGCAAACGCCCTGAAAAAATGTGCCTCGCCGACATATTCATTGATCTGTTCCGCCAGATCAGGAACCAGTACGGCCTTTTCAAGCAAGTAGGTAGTATTCCTTATATTTATATAGGGACTTTTCCACTGGTCGCTATTCGGTTCCGGCGAATAACTACCGTTACTGATCGTATTCTCACTCCAATCGACCAGAATATCCGAACGCACATCCAAGCCGGCGCCGGAAGCAGGCAAAGAGAAATAAAACTGATTGGCAAACAATTCGAATTGCCCGGCACTTTGAAAAAACGTAGGCTCAGAATATTTATCCTGCGGGAACAAACTCAAATCCTTCTCACAAGAGCAAAGCAATATACCTGCCAACAAAAAACATATTGAATATACTATATTATTTTTCATAATCTTGCATGTATTTAAAGTGTAACATTTATCCCAAATGAATAACCTCTGGGGAAAGGAGTAATACGCGGGTTAAAGGGCTTCTCCGGATCATAAATTCCCGGGATGGAATAAGCCTCCCAAATATCCGTTCCGCTGAAATATACCCTGAGTTTTTCTATTTTCGCTTTACCGATCAGACTTTTCGGGAAAGTATATCCCAATTGCAGGTTCTTCAGGCGAATATACCGGTTATTATAGAATTTATAAGGAGCATTAGACGCTACATAATCGTGATTTTTAACAGCATCATTCTGTGACAGACGCGGATAAACCGCATTAGTATTACCTGATGTCCAGTATTTTCCATAGAAATATTCCTGTGGTGGCCATGAGTCATATTCAATCGGTTTATTCGATTCCAGTACTTGCCATTTCAAAACTCCCTGGAAGAACATACTCAAATCGATATTTTTCCAGTTCACTCCCAGATTGATACCAAACAAATAATGCTGCCCGTTATCTCCCAAATGAATCATATCACCTGAATCGGTCGTCGGTTTCCCGTCCTCTCCTAACTTATAAACCTGGGGAAGCAATTTTCCGTCACCATCCAGATCTTTATAACGTACATCTCCCAGTGATAGATTATTCGGAATACCGGAAGTCATTTTCGCATTATAGTCAGCCAGTTCCTGTTCTGTCTGAATAAAACCGTCAAAGTCATATCCGAAATAAGAACCGATAGGATATCCTTCCACAAAAGAGTTATATCCGGAATTTGGTATCGTCGAATCAGCCAACTTCAACACTTTACTGGTGTTATTGCTCAGATTCATATTCGCAGAATACCCCCAGTCACCTATCTGATCACGCCAGCCTATCGAAAGTTCCCATCCTTTGGAACGGACATAAGCTCCGTTAATACTGGGAGCCGTTACTCCCAAAACCTGGGGAAACTCCTGTGTAAAAAACATATTCGGATTGTTTTTGATATACAGGTCCAAAGACGCGTTCAGACGTGAATCCAGCAGAGATACATCCAAGCCCAGATTCTTTGTGTCGATCTTTTCCCATGAACGGGTTTTACTGGCCATCCCCGATAAAGTAGCCTGCTGAGTCAGCGACGGAGACAGAGAGTTTCCCATCGGATATTGCCCGTTGATATTGATCTGGGCGATATAATCGTACAATCCGATACTGGCTTCATTCCCCATCTGTCCCCAGGAAGCACGCAATTTCAGGAAATTTACAATATGATTGATCGATTGCATAAAGGACTCATTCGATATCGTCCAGGCACCGGAAACGCCAAAGAAAGGTGACCATCTATGCCCTTCGGCAAAGCGGGAAGAGCCATCGTAACGGAAGGTTCCTTCCAGTAAATATTTATTGTCGAACGAATATCCCAACCGGGCAAAAACAGAATTTAATGCACGGTCAGATTTAGTCTCGCCATTATATTGCTCATCACTGCTTCCTACGCCGAAGGTCGGTAGTTCCGGACTGATCAGTCCCAAACGTCGATAAGCGTTGAATGTACGGTGGTCCTCTTCTTCATGTGAATAACCGGCCATCAGGTCAAAACGGTTTTTCTCTAATAAAGTATACTGATAATTAGCATAAATATTGGCTACCGTATAACGGGAACGACCATATGAAGAGCCGGCTGAATTACGTCCGTTAGTCGAATTATATGAATATTTATTATTTTCGTCATACATATCGAACCCCAGTTCCGCCCATTCATTTTCATTAATATCAAAACTGGTGGAATATTCACCCGTTATCGATAAGTTTTTAATCGGTGTCAACACAAATCCCAGCAATGCTTTCACCCTATAATTCAAATCCGTTGTATTCCCTCCATCCCGGGCATAGCCGATCGGATTCTGATGGGAACCGAAATTATATAAATTGCCTGCCGAATTAAACGGCATAAATACCGGCCATATCAACCCTTGCCAAAATTCTACCTGATCATATCTATAAGGCTCCGTAACTTTTTGCCTTTCAAAGTCGAATATCGTTTTTATCTTTAAAAAGTTTGTAACGTCATAGTCGTTCTTCAGTTTGACAAAAAAGCGCTTATTTGAATTGTCGGCATAATTCAGCATGGCGTCCTGACTGACATATCCGACTGAATTATAATAATTCAACCGCTGTGTCTTACCGGATACCGAAAGATTATAATTTTGCATCGGTGCAGGGCTAAACATTATATCCGGCCAGTTATAATCGCCAAATACAAAATTCGCACTATTATCAAAAGGCCACTGACAGGAATACAGCCCGTTGTTCTGTTTGATAATATCCATCGTCAATTGGTTATCCGCTATATATTTCGCGATATGGCTATACATATTCGTATTTTGTCCATCATTCACAAAACCCTCATTCATCATCTCCACCAACTGCAATACATTCGTACTCTTTTTCATCAAAGAGGGTTGCTGAATTGTAAACGTACCTGTAAAATTAATGGTCGGTTTGTCTGTCTGTCCTCTTTTTGTTGTAACCAGAATAACCCCACCTGCCGCACGGGCACCATAAATAGCGGCTTGCGCATCTTTCAGGACACTGATATTTTCGATGTCATCCGGATTTATATTATCCAACGCATATGTATTGTTGTCTTTCTGAGCGATCCCGTCAATAACAACCAATACTCCCGGATCACTTTTGGAGGTTGTCCCACGGATAGAGATACTACTATTTGTTCCGCGAATTTTTCCCTGATTTGAACGTGTTATCTGTACGCCCGGAGCAATGCCCTGCAACAAATCTGTTGTCCTTGCCACGGGCCTGTCTTCCAAAACATCTTTATCAATCATTGAAACCGAACCGGTAAGTGTCGACTTTTTCCTCGTTCCATAACCAATCACCACCAGTTCATCAAGGGCCAGAGTTTCCTCTTGCATTTGTATATTCAGGACATTCTTGTTGCCTATAGCAATTTCAACCGGGACATATCCTATATAACTGATTAATAACCGGTCCTGATCCGAGACAGTTAAACTGAACTTTCCATCGACATCGGTTACCACTCCGGTTGTGGAGCCTTTTATTACAATATTGGCCCCGATGATTGGTTCTCCTTCCTGATCCACGACCTTTCCGGTGACATTTTTCCGACTCTGCTGTGGAATATTAAAAACGGAACGTTTGGATAAAATAATATAGTCGTTTTCAAACTCATACTTTATCTCATTATTTCCAAAAGCTTCAACCAGATATTCAGACACTTTCGCCTGGCTATTTTTCAACCGGACAACCTGTTCCGTATCTATTTCCGTATCACTGAACACAACCAGGTAGTTCGTTTGTTTCTCTATCGCACGGATCAGCTCTCCTACAGTCAGTTGTGTGTTGGGTAATTTCACTGTAACATTTTGTGCATCACTCTCGACAGCCATCAGCTGGAATACAAATGCAAATAAAAAGATCAGGGCTATTTTCATAATACGAAGTATATCATTTCTTTTTTTTAAACACACCGGAGGTGTTAACAAAGGATTTCTTTTCATATCTTTGTTTCATTAAAGTAAATACTAATTTCAAAGTCACATTGGATTTGCTTTATACTGGTCGGTGGATGTTGGTCGCATCCGCCGATTTTTATAGCAATGATTTTTTCTTCAGTTTTTCATCATAGGCATTTCTTTTAAAGTTAAACAATCAAATTTGCGGTAAATCCATACTACCGGTATAAGGTTACGATATTGCGTTCCTCATTCTCGCTCATTTTGAAATGATGTATTTTCTGAATGATACGCAAAATCTCCACAACTCCATCCCGCTGACGAAATTTCCCGGTATAACGGTAAGAAAGGATTTCCGGACTCTTTACTACGATTTTCACGTCATAATATAATTCCAGTTTCTTCAGGATCGACTCTAAACGTTCCGATTTGAAATTATAAATGCCATCTTTCCACAATAAATCATCTTCATTCTTCATTTGAATAGTCTGAAAAGATTGCCGGTCATAAACCAATTGCTGATTAGGTTTCAGTACAACCCCATTCGCCTCGTCTTCCGGATGATACACTTTTACGGAACCCTCTATCAAGCTCGTACTGATCAGTCCGGCATCCGGATAGCAAAACACATTGAATTGTGTACCCAATGCCCTAATTTCTAAAGTTCCCGTAGAAACGATAAACGGTGATTTTTCATTCTTGGCGACATCAAAAAAACCTTCTCCTTTCAGATATACTTTTCTCTCTTCCCCAAAGATCGACGGATATGTCAACACCGATCCGGCATTCAACCAGACAAATGTGCCATCGGGCAATTTAATACGTGCCCGTTGCCCGGCCGGCACAAAAAACTCCTGTTGAGCAGCGACGTAATCATCCGGTTTATCCACATAACTGACAGCTGTTGTCCAGACAGAGACAATCAGTATGGCCGCTGCGGCAGCATATCCCAAACTCCGGATAAGATATTTTCTCCACACCATCCGGCGTTGCCTCTTCATGAACTGTTGCAGGCTCTGCTGGCCGGCTTCTTTATCGGCGCCTTGAGGGGCCAAACCTGTAAGCGTGTACACATTTTGAAATTCTACAATCTGTTTCCTCAACTCCTCATCACGCACAACCTCCAATAACAGTTTCACCCGCTCCGGCTTCCTCAATTCACCCTGAAAATATTTATCGATACGTTCATCCATTTTATAATATATTCCTATCGTATTTATAAAGTAGACAAACTAAAAGAAAAAATCCACTATACATTTTTCAAAAAAAGAGAGTCCTTAAAAGAAAAAAACGAAGAGTCCCGCTTTACAGTCATCTTCGTTTTTCCTTATTTTTAAGTTCCAAGCAATAAAATCAAAAGCGGTATATAATCTTTCAATTCCTCCCTCAATTTTCTATAAGCTACAGCCATTTGATTTTCCACCGTATTGACCGATATATTAAGCTGCTTTGCTATATCTTTCTGTTTTATCCCCTCAAATTTATTCATAATGAAAATCTCCCGGCACCGCTCCGGTAAAGATTGCAGAGCTTTCTCCAGGCGAGATTCTATCTCGTTATCAGAGGCAAATTCAAGATCGAAAGCCTCCAGAGAATTAAATTTCATCCGTAAGGTCAGGCTGTATTCATCCTGCATCCATTGACTGGTTTCCTGCTCCAATATCTTACGGTGAATATGATTGATACATCTGTTTTTAGTTGCCGTAAACAGATAGGCAACCATATTCACAGGTATTTCCAGAACCTCCCGTTTTTCATATAAGTCCGTAAAAATATCTTGTACTATGTTCTCTGCATCAGCATCCGACAGTACATATTCACGGGCAAAAAACTTCAAACGAGAATACCACGTTATATACAATTGCTCAAAATTCATAAGAAAATGTTCTCCCTTTCAGACAAATAATTAAGCAAATGTAACATTTTAATTAGTATTTCAATGATGATCACCAATTATTAAAGACAAGTTCAAGATGAATCTGTTATCCGTAAATATCCTATTTAAAATGAAACTTCTCCCAGGTATACACTTTCGGAGCTTCTTTTATAAAGGGAGTTACTATCTTACGGTCTTCCTGGCTCAGATACTGAGGAGTTGTGTATGTTGCCGTTAATGTCAGATTTTCGGGACTTAAATTGTACTGTATCAAATCCATATCCAAACGGGAAGCAGCATCCAGAAAAGCCGTACTGTTTTTATCTGCATCTTCTTTGATAAACCAATCCGCCTCGACGGGAGTGAACAGGTCGGAAGCAGCCAAAGGTTCCCATTCCGTTGTAAAAAACTCAATCCGGCTGTCAGGTACCGGACCATTTACCGTTTTCACCATACAGATCACATTTGTATTATTCACCAACGGGAGCAATTTCATTTCTACAGTACTTCTGTCGGTAACCTGTAACAACAAATAATCGGAAGTAAGATTCTTCAACGCAGAAAAGCCATTCATCGTATTCTTCAAACGGGCCTCTTTACCCGATTTGTACAGATCGACCAGGTCCTTACGCCAGGCATCTTCCAGTTGTGGAATATTCTTATCCGGCATTGAAACAAATAATGCATCTATTTCCTGGGCTTCCACACCCCATGCAAAAACACAAATCAATATAGAAAAAATAAGTCGTTTCATATTCTATTGTCTATTTCGTCCCCAAATATAGGAATATCATTCCTAACAACACAAGGAATAAGTCCACAGCCTTGCTCTTTAAGTTTTTTTCATGGAAGAAGATCGCTCCGGCTACAAAAGTGACCAGCACATTGCTACGGCGTACCATGGATACGATCGAGATCATTGAATCCGGGAAAGTCAAGGCATAAAAGTAAATCCAGTCGGCAATGATCAGGAATACGGAGATAAATACGATATTCCAGTGCCACACAAAAGGCGTACTCTTCTTACGCTGCGGATACCATAGCAACAACAGGATCGGCAACATGATCAGACACTGATAGACATTGAACCAGACCTGCACCGTCATCACGTCCATACTTCCCATCAGATGCTTATCGTACAAGCCGCTCATCGCACCGGTTATTATGGAAATAATCGTGAAGAATATCCATTTGTTATGGGTAAAGTTTATCCCTTCTTTCTTTCCCGAAGAGGAAAGCATATAAAACGAAGCGATGGAAAGCAAAACCCCGATCCACTGATACAAATTCAGACGTTCCCCAAAAATAACCATCGCTCCGACCAAAGTAAGAACAGGCTGTGTGGCCTTGATCGGTCCCGTAATAGTAAGCGGCAGATGCTTCAATGCAAAATAACCGGATATCCAGGAAGACAACACGATCACCGCTTTGATAAATACAGCCACATGCGCCTCAAAAGAGACACGGGGAACATAAAACATAGTATCGTCCAACACATTCGTACAGAACGATAAAAATATAAACGGAACGAAGATAAGGCTGCTTATCAACGTATTCAGAAACAATACCGGAATTACGGCATTCCCGTTCAGGGAAATCTTTTTATTTACTTCATAACATCCCAACAGGAATGCTGAGGCAAATGCTAGCGCTAACCACATGGTAATTGAAAATTAAAAATTGAATATTGAAAATTCTGTCAATTGTCAACTAGATCAAAGATTTCTTCAGGATATGTTACATCCACAAGAAAAAGTGCATGCCCCGGAACAGAAGTTCCGGCCTTGCATCTGTCTTTGGCCTCTATTACTTTACGAAAACCCTCTATCGTCAACTTTCCGCGTCCCACCTCCAATAAGGTACCGACGATCGCCCTCACCATGTTACGCAGGAAACGGTCCGCCTGGACAGTGAATACCCAAACATCGCCTTCCTGTTCCCATCCCGCCTTATAAATACGGCAGTTATTCGTCTTTACATCCGTATGCAATTTGCTGAAACTGGTGAAGTCGATATAATCAAACAAGACCTTACATGCCTCATTCATCGCTTCAAAGTCCAGCTGACCGCTCATTCTGTAAACCTGATCATAATTGAACGGATCTTTCCGGGTAGTTATATAATATTTATAGGTACGGGAAGTGGCGTCAAAACGGGCATGCGCTTCCGACCTGACCGGTACGATCCGGTAAACGGCAATATCTTTCGGAAGTAAACGGTTCAGCTTCTCCGCCAGGAAAGGCAGGTCGGCAACCGGTTCGCCCCAATCAAAATGGGCAACCATCAGCCGGGCATGAACACCTGCATCCGTACGTCCTGCACCGACAACCGGAACCGGCTGGCGCAGCAGTGTAGCCAAAGCCTCTTCCAGACATTGTTGTACAGTCACACCATTGGGTTGTACCTGCCAACCACTGAAATTCTTACCGTTATAACCTAAATAAATAAAGTATCGATTCACGTGCGGGATAATCTTCTTAATAATTCGCTGCAAAGGTAACAGAAATCTCGCCAGGAGATTGCCCATACACCCAAAAAAGTGTACTTTTGCGCTCTCAAATCTTCACAATAAAACTATTTGACATGTTTGCAACACTGCTTCAGTCTTCCTATTTTGCTCTTTTCCTGATCGTTGCATTAGGATTCATTTTGGGCAGAATACAGATTAAAGGTCTTTCTCTTGACGTTTCAGCCGTCATTTTCATTGCACTTTTGTTCGGTCATTTCGGAGTGATCATACCTAAGGAACTGGGTAACTTCGGTTTAGTGTTATTCATCTTTACCATCGGTATACAGGCCGGTCCGGGATTTTTCGATTCTTTCCGGTCGAAAGGGAAAACACTGATTATCCTCACCTTGTTAATCGTTGGTTCCGCCTGCCTGACAGGTTTGATATTCAAATATGCTTTAGGAATCGATACACCAAGCATAGTCGGACTGATAGCCGGGGCACTGACCAGTACACCGGGTTTGGCGGTTGCAATCGACACGACCCAGTCTTCCTCCGCTTCCATCGCCTATGGTATTGCTTATCCGTTCGGTGTGATCGGCGTGATCCTGTTTGTCAAGTTATTACCCAAAATACTTCGTATAGACCTGAATGCAGAAGCACAGGCTCTGGAAGCAAAAAGAAAAGGTAAATATCCCCCATTGCATACAGCTGCTTTCCGTATTATTAACAGTAATATTTGCGGCAAAACACTGGCACAACTGCAATTGCGCAGCATGACAGGAGCCGTCGTCTCCCGTATCAAGCATAACGAAAAAACATCTATTCCCACAGCACAAAGTGTTCTGGAAGAAGGAGATTTGATCAAAGCCGTCGGTAATGACAAATCACTGGAACAACTGGAAATATTGGTAGGCGAACGCATCAAAGGGGATCTCCCTTTCAACAGTACACAAGAACTTCAGTCTATGCTTATTACTAATAAAAACGTAATAAATAAGACATTAGGATATTTAAACCTGCAAGGAACTTTCAACTGCACGGTAACCCGCGTTCGCCGAAGCGGTATCGACCTTCCTCCCGAACCGGATCTGGCACTAAAATTCGGTGACAAACTGATGATTGCCGGAGAAAAAGAGGACTTAAAAGAACTTGGACAGCTACTCGGAAATGATGAGAAGAAACTGTCGGATACCGATTTCTTCCCGATTGCCGCCGGTATCGTACTGGGCGTATTGTTCGGAAAACTGAATCTGTCGTTCTCCGATTCATTCTCGTTCTCTCCGGGACTAACGGGAGGTATCCTGATGGTGGCACTTGTTTTAAGCGCAATCGGAAAAACGGGCCCGATCGTATGGTCCATGTCAGGTTCAGCCAACCAGTTACTGCGTCAGTTAGGGTTGTTATTATTCCTGGCGGAAGTCGGGACATCAGCCGGCGTTAACCTGGTATCCACTTTTCAGGAAAGCGGATGGACGCTGTTCGGTGTCGGCATGGCAATCACGATGGTCCCGATGCTTATCGCTTTAGGATTCGGTTACTGGGTCTTTAAAATCAATATCCTTGACCTGATCGGCACCATCGCCGGAGGTATGACCAGTACGCCCGGACTTGCCGCAGCCGACTCTATGACAGATAGTTCCGCACCGAGCATTGCATATGCTACTGTTTATCCGATTGCCATGGTTTTCCTGATCCTGTTTATCCAGCTGATCGCAAACCTGATTGTCTGATAAAAAAGGAACAATAAAAAAAATGCGCTTGTTAGCTTGATTTTTAGCTTATAAGCGCATTTTTCACGTTTTTTTATTATATATTTGCAGATACCATAAACAATAGATCTATGATGATGCAAATGAACCAACAATTTGACCTTGCCTTCAACTTCTTACAGAACACAGGTACTCACCTTTTTCTGACAGGTAAAGCCGGAACAGGAAAAACAACGTTTCTGAAAAGACTTAAAGAAGTTTCCCCCAAACGAATGATCGTTGTTGCTCCCACAGGTGTAGCCGCCATCAACGCAGGAGGTGTTACAATCCATTCATTCTTCCAGTTACCGTTTGGTCCTTATCTCCCCTCGGCAAGCAGGGAGGCAGACCAGGCAAAAAATTTCACGAATAAATTCAGCCGGGATAAGATTAATATCATCCGAAGCATGGATTTACTGGTGATAGATGAAGTCAGTATGGTACGAGCTGATCTGCTGGATGCGATCAGCGACGTACTTTGCCGCTATAAAGACCGGACAAAACCTTTCGGTGGTGTACAACTATTACTGATCGGCGATCTGCAACAGCTGGCACCTGTTGCTAAAGACGACGAATGGAACTTATTGAAAGAACATTATCCGTCCACCTTTTTCTTCGACAGCAAAGCGCTTTCGGAAAGCAATTACTACTGCATCGAACTTACCAAGGTGTATCGCCAAAATGACAGTACATTCATCTCCCTGCTGAATAACATCAGGGAAAACAGATTCGATGAAGAAACATTAAACAGTCTTAACCAACGATATATACCCGATTTCGCCCCGGATGACCAACAAGGATATATCACACTTACAACACATAATTATCAGGCACAGCAACTCAACAACCGGAAGTTAGCCGAATTGCCCGGTAAGTCATACACCTTCAATGCCGAAATAAACAACGACTTCCCAGAATACTCTTATCCAACCGATAATCAACTGGAACTGAAAAACGGAGCCCAGGTTATGTTCGTCAAGAATGACTCTTCCGGCGAACACCGGTACTACAACGGTAAAATCGGTAAAATCGTTTTTATCAACCCGAACAAAATAACGGTTGTCGGAGAAGACGGCAATGAAATACAGGTAGAAAGAGAAACCTGGACGAATGTCAAATATACGATCAATCCGGACACCAAAGAAATAACAGAGACGGTTGCCGGTACTTTTAGCCAGTATCCGTTGAAAACAGCCTGGGCGATCACGATCCATAAAAGCCAGGGCTTGACTTTCGAACATGCCATCATCGATGCCTCGGCAGCCTTTTCACACGGCCAGGTCTATGTGGCACTCAGTCGCTGCAAAACCCTGGAAGGATTGGTTTTAAGCAGTCCGATCACCCGCAACGCGATGATCAAGGATATGAGGATACAGGAATTTACCAGTTCCGTCACCAACAAACAACCGGGGAAAGAACAGTTGGAACAGGCGCAACAGCAATATTACCTGGAACTGGTTATCGAACTTTTCAATTTTGCCTCCATCCAGCAACGTCTGCAATATGCCGCTTATACGGTATATGCTCATTTACAGAAATTATATCCGGAACTCAACACGCAATATGCCAACACCCGTGATGCCTTCCGTTCCGTAATAACAGAAGTAGGCGGACGCTTCCAACAGCAACTGACGCGCATGATCTCCGGAAACCCCGATTACCAACAGGACGAAGCCATCCAGGAACGTGTTCGGAAAGGAGTAGCCTATTTCATCGAACGTATCGACAGCCTGTGTACATCTCTCGAGGAAAATTCCGCAGTCGAAATAGATAACAAGGAAAGCCGGAAAGCGGTGAACAATGCGATCAGCAAATTTACGGAAGAACTTCATTTAAAGCAGGAGACGCTGAAAGCATGCGTAGACGGTTTTTCTGTCGTCCGCTATCTATCCGCCAAAGCAAAAGCGTCCATCGAACCGCCCGCATCCGCTAAAAAACGTTCCGAACGTTCTTCGCAGCCAGCCAAAGTGACTGTTTCGAGCGACGTTCTTCATCCCGAACTCTATAACAGCATTAAGCGGTGGCGCTATGAGCTGGCAACAGAAAAAGGGTTGCCTCCTTATACGATCCTTCAACAGAAAGCATTGCTTGGTATTGTCAATACTCTACCTTCCAATTCACGCGAATTGCTTGCAATCCCCGGAATAGGGAAAAAGGTAATCGAAAACTATGGTAGCGTACTACTGGAACTTGTTGAAGAATATAAGAAGCAATAGAACAGAATCACTATTTTGCACCGACTATCATAATGGTTGTTTTTTGAGCTTATTTTATCACTTCAGATACAAATAAGCTCAAAATAGAAACAGACACATCTCGCAGGAAAGAGCTTCCAGACAGATCAATATTACATTTTTTAACACAAAGTAAAGGTTTATCATTTTGATAACTTCATCTAAAACAAATTTCAATCTCGTTTAAAACGAGTTTTTTCTCGTTTTAAACGGATCCCTGGTTTATTTAAGATGAGTTTTTTTGTTAATAAAGTACAAAAACACGCTGAAAAACAGTTCAAAAACAATACTTTTATATGCTAAACAGCATATTTTACACGCTAAAAGACAACATCACACGAACAAAATAAAATTATCAAAAACATCAGCACAACAGAAAATAAAAAGACAAATATTTACAACCGCAAGGTTTCAACATCTGTTTAACACAAAACCTCGGCTTATAATAGCTATTTTTCCAACCCAACCCATCCAGGAGTCGTCTACACAAAGGCCAGGCTGACCCAGGATTCAAATAGCGCTTCCATTTCCCTGTTAAATTATCATTTTGATAATAATTTATTCACCATAACATCCGATTTTGAAAAATAAATCAGATATTTGCATATCTTTTTCTAACTATCAAAAAGAAAGAGATTAGACAAATAGAGATTTGATATGGATATAAAAGAACTATTAAGAAAGTATTCGGTATTTATTTTAGGATTATATTTTTTAGCTGTAGGCATTGTATTGATCGTTCGCTCTGCATTAGGAACCACTCCTATCTCCAGTGTAAATTACGTGTTAAGCCTTAATACTCCTTTATCATTAGGAACATGGACATTCATTGTAAACGTACTGCTGATCCTGGGACAGTTCTGGTTGATCCGGAAAGACAGAAGTCGTCAGGACACGATAGAAATACTTCTTCAGATACCTTTTTCCTGCATATTCTCCGCTTTCATTGATTTCAACATGGCTTTAACAAGCAATCTGCACCCGTCCGGTTACGGCATGTCGATGGCCTTACTGCTCACAGGATGCCTCATACAATCCATCGGCGTAGTGCTCGAAATCAAACCGAAGGTAGCCATGATGAGTGCAGAAGCATTTGTAAAATATGCATCCCGATGTTATAATAAAGAATTCGGAAAGTTCAAAGTATATTTCGATGTTACCCTGGTCACTTTAGCTATACTCATCTCCCTCATATTCACCCAAGGCATTGAAGGGATACGCGAAGGTTCACTCATTGCCGCCTGCATAACAGGCTATATTGTTAGTTTTCTGAACCAGAAGATCATGACTAGAAAAACACTCTACAAAATATTGCCGGGACTGAAATAAAAATGGGTAGTCCGAAAAGACCACCCACTTTCAAAATATACTATTTTTTTCTATTTCTTCAATTCAAACCCCAGCATCATCCCGTCATACTCGCTGGCCAGTTTATTGACCAGTTTCAAAGTGGAATTGTCAGATATTGATGATAATTTGGTCAGAAAATCCAGTAACTTATCCGCATTGAACAGCAAAGACAACTCATCTCCGGAAATCACGACGTGGGCTGTTAAAGTTGTCACTTTCAGTTTTCCGCCCAACGCATATTTCAGTTCAACCGTTTTTTCATCCGGATTAACAGAGAAAGTACCTTTCAATGTCTTTTTCTTTAATGCATTGGTAAACGTACTGTCACCATTGAACACATAGTTGAACATGCCTTCCACAATACCGACCTTGGCACAATACGTTTTCAGCTTTTTCTCCAATTCACCAGCAGCTACACTCCCGGCTACATTCTTCAATGCATTATCGCCTTCCAGCTGAACGGCAGGATTGGTATACGTCCACGTTCCCAGCAAGTTCTCTACTGTCAGTTTCTTTCCGCCAGTTACAGAAGTAACCGCATCCTTTACTGTAGATGAATTCAATAAGTCTTTCAACGATTGTCCGTAAGCCTGGCCGGATACAGACAGCAGGATGCATATAGCAGCCATTAATCCCCACACTTTTTTCATATCTCTTGTTTTACTCTTTTTAAAAAACATACAAAGATACAAATATTATCCCTACATTTGCTTCACGCTTTTATTTACACAGCAAAAGATCTTGAACTTAACAACATAAATCTTATGAGAAATCTAACTAAACGCATTTGTATTATGCTTATTTGCTCATTAGCGTATCTGAACGGACAAGCATCCATCGATCCGTCCGTCATAAAATCGACCATCAGCACGTTAACCTCCAGGGACAACAGTAACAAACAGAGTATAGAAAAAGGAGTCAGCCAGGTTGCACGTCTTTGGTTGGAAACAGACGGCGACGAAAAAGCCTTCCGCTCTTTTTGTGAAGACAATTATATTGCCGATCCGAACGAAAAGTATCAGGTATTCCTCAAGATCAGCGACTACCTCGAAGGTATCAGCGGTCATTTCAATGAGATGTCGCTGCGCTTACAGAAAAATTTGCAGCTGGATAACGGTCCGTTGCACCCCATCGATGAGAAGTTCGGTTCATACAGTCCTTCGAGCCATTTAAGCGATGACTTATACAATAATAAAATAGCTTTTATCATCGCACTAAACTTCCCCCACCTTACCCTGGAAGAAAAAGAAGCATTGGGCACCGACCGCAAAGCCTGGGCCTATGCACGTCTGGGCGACATGTTCACGGAACGGATCCCTGCTACATTGTTGCAGGCTGCTTCCAACGCAGAAAGCGATGCCGACATTTATATCTCCCAGTATAACATTTACATGGGTCATGTAATAAATAAAAAAGGTCAGCACCTGTTCCCTAAAGACATGATCCTGCTGTCACACTGGAACCTGCGTGATGAAATCAAGGCAAACTATAACAAGGGGAAAAAGGGACTCGACAAACAACGCACCGTTTACGAAGTGATGAAACGGATCATTTCACAGGATATTCCTGTCGAAGTAATCAACTCAGGGGCGTATGAATGGAACCCATATACAAACATGGTACAGCAGGACAACAAGGAAGTAAAAACGACTCCCGAATCGACTGTCCGTTATCAGAAGATGCTGAATAACTTTAAGGCTATGCAAGGCATTGACAAATACACAGGTAATACCTATATCGACCGTAAATTCAACGACGATATGGAAGTCGCCTTGCAGGATGTTGAAAAACTGTTCGATGAATTTCTGTCCGCTCCCGAATTGAAAGAAGTCGGCAAAATGATTTCCAAACGTCTGGAACGCAAACTGGAAGCCTACGATATCTGGTACGACGGTTTCAAAGCCCGCAGTAATCTCGACGAGACCAAACTAGATGCACAAACGCAAGCCCTTTACCCGGATGCGGCAGCTTTGGACAAGAAGTTACCGGACATTCTTATGAAGCTGGGATTCAGTGCCGAACGGGCTAACTATCTGGCCGACAAGATCACAGTCGATGCCGCCCGTGGTTCAGGGCATGCCTGGGGAGCATCCATGAAAGGACAGCAGTCACGTCTCCGCACACGTATTCCGGCAGCAGGAATGAATTATAAGGGATACAACATAGCCATCCATGAATTCGGCCACAATGTAGAGCAGACTTTATCACTTTATGATGTAGACTATTATATGTTGAGCGGCGTACCCAACACTGCATTTACCGAAGCGCTGGCTTTCGTTTTCCAGAAACGTGATCTCGAAATATTGGGTATCACCGATCCGAATCCGGAAAAACAGGCGATGGAAATATTGGATAAAGTATGGAGCATGTATGAAATATGCGGTGTTTCCATGCTGGATATTTCCGTATGGAAATGGATGTATGCCCATCCGGATGCAACGGCCGAACAGTTGAAAGAAGCGACAATCGCATTATCGAAAGAGATATGGAACAAATATTATGCGCCTGTTTTCGGAGTAAAGGACGAGACGGTACTGGCTGTTTATTCGCACATGATCAGCTATCCATTGTATTTGTCGGCTTATGCTTTCGGACAAATCATAGAATTCCAGCTTGACCAGTATCTGGAAGGCAAGAACTTCGCGAACGAAGTAGAACGGATTTTCCGCCAGGGACGTTTAACCCCTAACCAATGGATGATACTGGCTACAGGAAGTCCGTTGACCGTCGAACCTATGCTGGAAGCCGTTAGACAAGTTATTAAGTAAACAGGACATAAATGATATTACAAAATCGCGCCATAACTGTAAATGAGAACGACGGACTACCGTTACCTAAACGTTACTGGGCTATACTGGCCACAGCTTTAGGTGTCGGAATGTCCGTCATAGACGGAACAATTGCAAATGTCGCTTTGCCGACAATAGCCCGCGACCTAGGCACTTCACCGTCTGTCACGATCTGGGTAGTCAACGCTTACCAGCTGGCAATCACCATTTCGCTTCTTTCCTTCTCTTCATTGGGAGACATTTACGGTTACCGGAGGATTTACTTATCAGGAATTTTACTGTTCAGCATCACGTCAGCCATCTGCGCCCTTGCCGATTCGTTCTGGATGCTGACAACCGCACGTATCTTACAAGGATTCGGAGCTGCCGCCATCACAAGTGTTAACACGGCATTGCTCCGAATCATTTATCCCAAACGTTTCCTGGGCCGCGGCATGGGGATCAATGCCCTGGTCGTCGCCGTCTCGATTGCCGCCGGACCGACCATTGCATCCATCATCCTGTCTTTAGGTTCGTGGCACTGGCTGTTTGCCATCAATATCCCGATCGGCATTGCAGCCTTAGTGATCGGTCTGATGCATTTGCCAGCCAATCCGGTTAAAGTCACCGGCCGCCGTTTCGACAAGCTCAGTTGCCTGATGAACGCTCTTACATTCGGATTACTGATTTTCTCACTGGAAGGTATTGCCCATAAGGAGAACACAACTTTGATCATAGCAGGTATAGCCGTATTGTTTATGATCGGTTATTTCTTTGTACGCCGCCAACTGCGCCAACAGTTTCCGTTACTTCCGGTCGACCTGATGCGCATCCCGATCTTCTCCATGTCGATCGGCACGTCGATATGTTCTTTCACAGGACAAATGCTGGCAATGATTTCCCTCCCCTTTTTCCTTCAGGGAGCATTGGAACGAAGTGACGTAACGACCGGCCTGCTTCTTACTCCCTGGCCGTTGGCAACGATGATCATGGCCCCGCTTGCCGGACGATTAGTCGAACGGATTCATGCCGGTATACTGGGAGGTATCGGTATGACGATATTTGCTGCCGGTCTTTTCCTTCTGGCCGTTTTACCCGACAACCCGACAAATACGGATATTATATGGCGCCTGTTTATCTGTGGAGCCGGATTCGGTTTATTCCAGACACCCAATAACAGCACGATCATCTCCTCTGCCCCCTCCAACCGAAGCGGAGGCGCAAGCGGTATGCTGGGAACAGCCCGTTTATTAGGACAGACACTGGGAGCAACATTAGTCGCTATGATATTCAATCTGGTTCCGAACAACAGCACGCAAGCATGTTTGTATCTGGCAACAGGATTTGCCGTGGTAGCCGCAATAATCAGTAGTTTAAGGATTTCACAGCCGAGACCGTTGAAAGGATTTAAATAAATTGACTATTTATAAATAATCATAATACTCTTTCCCCACAAATATTCGTAAAATAGCAAATACATCCAAAAGACCGTCCCTGCCGTCCGTGATATACTGATCGGCAAAATTTGTTTGGTGATCAGTATGAATAATAACTATCAAAAAAAGCCACCCCGCAAACACGGGGTGGCTTCCTTATATATTTAATCCGTTATCTGATTAAAGTTTGTTGTCTGAACCAAGTACATTAAGAATTTTGTGCTTGTACAGTTTTTCCATGTTATCGCGAGCCGGACCCAGATATTTACGAGGGTCGAATTCAGCCGGTTTTTCAGCGAAAGTCTTACGGATCGCAGCAGTCATAGCCAAACGAGAGTCTGAGTCGATGTTAATCTTGCAAACAGCAGATTTAGCAGCCTTACGCAATTCTTCTTCAGGAATACCGATAGCAGCCTTCAAAGCACCACCGAATTTGTTGATTGTTTCAACTTCTTCTTCAGGAACAGAAGAAGAACCGTGAAGAACGATAGGGAATCCCGGAAGTTTTTCCATTACTGCATCCAATACTTCGAATGCCAATGGAGGAGGAACCATTTTGCCAGTCTTCGGGTCAATGTGGCACTGTTCCGGAGTAAATTTGTAAGCACCGTGAGAAGTACCGATTGAGATAGCCAATGAATCGCAACCTGTGCGAGTAGCGAAATCAATTACTTCTTCAGGGTCAGTATATGTGTGATGATCTGAAGAAACTTCGTCTTCAACACCAGCCAATACACCAAGTTCACCTTCAACTGTTACATCGAACTGGTGAGCATAGTCAACAACTTTCTTAGTCAAAGCTACGTTTTCTTCATAAGGCAGGTGAGAACCGTCAATCATTACAGAAGAGAAACCTGAGTCGATACAGCTCTTGCAAGTTTCAAATGTATCACCGTGATCCAGGTGCAGAACAATCTGAGGATTCGGACAGCCTAATTCTTTTGCATATTCAACTGCACCCTGAGCCATGTAACGCAACAATGTTGCATTAGCATACTGACGAGCACCTTTAGAAACCTGAAGGATAACCGGAGATTTTGTTTCAACAGCAGCCTTGATGATAGCCTGCATCTGTTCCATGTTATTGAAGTTGAAAGCCGGAATTGCATATCCGCCTTTGATGGCTTTAGCGAACATTTCTTTTGTGTTCACCAAACCTAAATCTTTGTAATTTACCATTGTAGTATATATTATTACGTTAATGATTGAAAATTCTGCACAAAGATAAGAACTCTCTGAAAACTTTATGCTTTTAAGCATATAAAATAATACAAAAGTAACGCCTTCGGAAAAAATAGTTCAATTTTCTTTGTTAGTTTGAAGCAAATCCATACCTTTGCAAGCCAATTTACCGGTTACCAAACTAATAAGAGTATAAATTAAATTAGATAAAGAAGCAATGAAAAAAGGAATTCATCCTGAAAACTATCGTCCTGTAGTATTCAAGGACATGTCAAACGAAGATGTATTTATCACTCGTTCAACTATCAATGCAAAAGAGACTATCGAAATTGACGGTGTTACTTATCCGTTGGTAAAAGTCGAAATTTCTAATACTTCTCACCCGTTCTACACTGGTAAATCTAAACTGGTGGATACAGCAGGACGTGTTGATAAGTTCATGAGCCGTTACGGTAACCGCAACAAAAAATAATTGAAGATTGACAAAGTTCAATTAACAATTCAAAATGAATTTATAAAAAAGGCAGCGAACAGACTCGTTGCCTTTTTTATTTTATCAAAGATTATTTTTACATTTGCAAGCATGATTGAAAAGAGTACAACAACAACTTGTTTTCAATAGTCAATTATCAATTGTCAATTAATAAATACCATGGCAAAAACAAAAGAAGAATTACTGAACATTCTCGACCAGTTCACACTGGCAGAAAAAGTTGTTTCCGCTGAACCTTTCGGAAACGGACACATTAACGACACGCTGAAAGTAACAAACGAAAAAGGCGAGATCAAATACGTATTACAACGTATCAACCATCTGATTTTTACTAATGTAGATATGCTACAGAACAATATCAATATTGTAACGACTCATATCCGCAAAAAATTGGAAGCTAAAGGCGAAAGCGATATCGACCGCAAAGTGTTGACTTTCCTTCCGACTAAAGATGGTAAACCATATTATTTCGATGGCGACAGCTATTGGCGTGTATGCTTGTTCATCCCCAACAGCAAAAGCTACGAAGAAGTAACTCCGGAACTCTCATACGAAGCCGGTAAGGCATTCGGTGACTTCCAATCTATGCTGGCAGACCTGCCGGAAGGCTCACTGGGAGAAACAATTCCTAACTTCCACAATATGGAATTCCGTCTGGAACAATTCCACGATGCAGTAAAGGCTAACGCTGCCGGACGTTTGGAAGAAGTGAAAGATCTGATCGAAGAAATTGAAAAACGTGCCGAAGCAATGTGCATTCAGGAACGTCTGTATCGTGAAGGCAAGTTGCAGAAACGCACCAACCATTGCGACACGAAGGTTAATAACATGATGTTCGATGCCGATACTGACAAGGTACTTTGTGTAATCGACCTGGATACGGTAATGCCGGGATTCGTATTGTCCGATATCGGTGACTTTATCCGTACAGGTGCCAATACAGGTGCCGAAGATGATGAAAATCTGGACAATGTAAATGTAAACATGGATATCTTTAAGGCTTATACCCGTGGTTACATGGAAACAGCCAAGGCATTCCTTTCTCCGCTCGAAATCAGTCTGCTTCCTTATGGTGGCCGCCTGCTGACTTACATGCAGACCGTACGCTTCCTGACAGACTATATCAACGGTGATACATATTATAAGATCCACAGCCCGAAACATAATCTGATCCGTACAAAAGCCCAGTTCAAACTGCTGCAAAGCTTGGAAGAACATGCGGAAGAAATGGATGCGTTTATGAAAGAATGGTTGTAAGTAACCGGCAAAATAATAAATGAAGAGTAGGTCTAAATCATTTTGGACCTACTTTTATTTTGAAAGGAGCGAATTAAACAAACTACTAAAAACTCTAATTCAAAAAACAAAGTAACAAAGGGAGATAATCTTTCAAATCTTTTTTCAAAGCCTCCATTACTTTTGCTTTATAACGTTCTACAGAACGTAAAGGTATTTGTAATGTTTCGGCAATTTCTATATTACTTTTATTTTCCAGCTTACTCATTTCGAATATAATCCGATACGTTTCAGGAAGTTTTGACAATGCTTCATTCAACAACTCCTGCAATTCGGTCAATAAATATAATTCATCATAATTTCCTGCATTTGAACTCTTCGACAAATAGACCTCAATATAACTCTGTTTATATCCTTCGTGCTTCAAATAGTTTAAACATTGGTTTTTCACACTCACCAGCAAATAATTCCTGACAGACGATTCTATCTTTAGATCTTTCCGATTTTCCCATAACATAACAAAAACATTCTGAACAAAATCTTCTATCGCCTCATGCTCATCCACATAACGTCTTGCATAGACACAAAGAGGTTGATAAAAAAGATCGAAAAGTGTCCGATAAGCATTTTTATCGTCATTAATGGCAATCTTCCATAATAGACTGTCCGGATCTGCTATTTGAGAGGTTAAATTCATACAGATACAAATGTATTGAATATTTTTTAAAAAAACAGAATATTTACTGGCGGTTTTTCCAATCGTAATTGTCCTATATACATAAAGGAGTATTTTTGTCTAATCGACTCAAAAAAAATGAACAATATCGATCCGTTTGAAATAGAAATCTTGTTGATAAAATATATCCAAAAGGGGACAACATCAGAAGAAACCCGCTTGGTAGAGTCCTGGTTGAATGAATCGGATGAAAATCGTCTGGAGTTCGAGAAGGTATGTAAAGCACATCAATTAAAGCATTTGCTCAATAGTTATTACGCATTCGATCCCCAGAAAGGTTTTCAAACTGTAAATAAAAAACTGGAGAGAAGAAAAAGTAAAAGAATATGGATAAATACATTATCCCGTATAGCAGCCATACTCACACTACCTTTACTTATATCAACATTGACTCTCGGCCATTTATTAATGAACAGCAATAATTATGGTTCCGAAGAAGAGATACAATATGTAGAAGTAAATTCTTCACACGGAATGATTACTCGGTTAGAATTACCGGACCATTCAAAAGTGTACCTGAACGGAGGTAGTAGGCTCCGTTATCCAGCTATATTCAAGGGAAAGACACGAGAGGTAGAACTAACAGGGGAAGGATACTTTGAAGTCAATTCAGATAAAGAACACCCTTTCTTTGTCTCTACAACCTCGGGTATTAAAGTGATGGCACATGGAACACAATTCAATGTAAATACCTATGATGACCGAGATGAAATAGAAGCGACTCTTGTCGAAGGTAAAGTCGACATCCATTCGTTTGACAATTTCATGACAAACTTAAAACCTGGAGAAAAACTATTCTATAATAAGAAAACTCAGGAATACAATGTCAAACAAGTCAACCTATATGAAGCGACCGCTTGGAAAGACGGCAAGATCGTATTTAGAAACACTACACTGGAAGAAGCACTTAAAATCTTAGGACATAAATTCAATGTAAACATTGTAGTTCATAACAATCCGTCAAAGAAACAATACAAATTCTGGGCCACATTTACAGATGAAACGATTCACCAGATATTCGGTTATCTTGAAAGTGCTGCCCCCATTAAATGGAAGGTTAATTCGTTAAAACAAAATAGCGATACAACATTTGCCAAACAGCAAATTGATGTTTGGCTTAAATAATCATGATTATTTAACTTTAATATAGAATGCCTATGATTTAGAACTTGAAAAGCACTAAAAAAACAAGAGCGAGGTGCAACTCGCCCTTGTTGAGAGAACCATCTCTTTGGCACATCATCCAAAGAAATAATTAACATCGAAAATTCAATAACAAAATTATGAAATTCCAGAATTATTTCGGGGATACAGGATCCCTTTTTTTCTTAAAAACTTGTAGAAAAATGAGAATAGGTATATTTTTATTGTTTATAATGATTTTTCAAATCAAAGCAGAACAGGCCTATTCACAATCAACAGCATTGTCATTCAAATTATCCAACAAAACAGTTGAACAAGTATTAGAACAGATTGAAAAGGAAACAGAATTCTCTTTCCTCTTCACAGACAATACGCTTGATGTAAGTAAGACAGTAAATATTCAGGTCAAAAAACAAAATATCCACCATGTTCTGAACCAACTATTCGAGGATACGGATATTCAATACAAAATTGTTGACCGTCAGATTATCCTTTCTAAAAAAGAGGTAAACATAGCCCCTCAACAAGGGAACAAAGTACAAGGTGTCATCAAAGATGAATCAGACCTGCCTATCATTGGTGCTAATATTTCCATAAAAGGAACTACTACGGGTGCCATTTCCGATATAGATGGAAAATTCAGTATTGATGCTCCTAAAAAATCAACGCTGGTCATCTCTTACATTGGTTATATAACGAAAGAGATCGAGGTTGGAGACAGTAATAAAATTGACATTGTATTAAAAGAAGATGCTCAAAGTCTGGATGAAGTTGTCGTCGTTGGTTTTGGCACCCAGAAAAAAGTCAATTTAACAGGTGCTGTAGCAACAGCCTCTTCTGAAACATTCGAAGACAGACCTGTGCAGAATGTAGCTATGATGCTGCAAGGTGTAATGCCTGGACTAAATATCACAAAAACAGATGGTACAATGGACCAGGCGCCTTCTATCAATGTTCGTGGTATGACTACTATCGGTGAGGGTTCAAAAGGTGATCCGCTTATCCTTATAGATGGAATGGAAGGAGATATTAATATGTTGAACCCGCAGGATATTGAAAGTATTTCTGTATTAAAAGATGCAGCAGCCTCTTCCATTTATGGTTCAAGAGCTCCTTTTGGTGTTATCCTTGTTACCACCAAAACAGGAAAAAGCGGTCGATTCGTTGTAAACTACAATGACTCATTCCGCTGGAATACTCCGATCAAACGTCCTAAAATGGTAGACTCTTACCGTTTTGCAACCTATTTCAATGATGCCGCCATCAACGCGAAGGGTACGGGTAAATTCACCCCGGAACGTATGCAACGCATCAAAGATTATATGGATGGTAAAATTACGACTAACAATATTCCTGACCCCAACAATCCGGCAAACTGGGGTGACGGATATGACTATGCAAACGACAACGTTGACTGGTGGGATGTTATCTACAGCAATTGGTCATTCTCGCAAGAACATACAGCCAGTCTGACCGGAGGTTCTGAAAAATTACAGGCTTATGCATCTCTGAACTACCTGAACTCAACAGGTTTAATGAAGCTTAGCGAAGATACTTACAAAAGATATGCAACCAACATCAAACTGGCGGCTCAATTATCAGAACGTGTACACGTTAAATACGGTGTTAGATTCACTCGTTCCGATTACGATCGTCCTGCACGTATGGGATATATTGGAGCAATGGGATATCAGACATGGCCTGTTTTACCGGTATATGATGACAACGGTCATTTTTTCAGTAGCCCCTCTCCTGCTTTGGGCATTAAAGAAGGCGGTAGAGATAAAACTCAAATGGATCACATGAGCCAGCAATTACAAGTAACCGTTACTCCTATAAAAAATTGGACAATCACAGGAGAATTGAATTACTGGTCATCCAAATACCGCAATCATTGGGACACTCAGAAAACATATAACCATAACGTAGCCGGAGATGTTATTCCTAATTCCGACAATACCGAAGTTAGAGAATATGCAACATCCGGAGATTACCTGAATCCAAATGTCTACTCGACCTACTCTCATAAACTTGATAGCGGACACGATTTCAAACTTATGCTGGGTTTCCAGTCCGAACAATCCTGGAGCAATGGATTCAGTGCCATGCGTAACGGTATCATGGTACCGGGAATGGATGTTATTGATATTACAAACGGAACAGACGGAAGCGGCAAAACTGCACCTCCCTCTGTCAGCGGTTCTAAAGATAAATGGGCTGTAGCCGGTTTCTTCGGACGTATCAACTACAACTATAAAGACCGTTATTTGCTCGAAGCAAATCTTCGTGCAGACGGAACTTCACGTTTCAGAAGCGATAAACGTTGGAAAATGTTCCCTTCCGTTTCTGCCGGTTGGAATATCGCTCAGGAAGAATTCTGGAGCGACTGGACCGATATCGCCAACACGCTAAAAGTACGTGGCTCATACGGTGTATTGGGAAATCAAAACACAAGTTCCCTGTACCCAACCTATGTAACAATGCCGTTGGGTACTTCAAACGGTGGTTGGATCGTTAACGGAAAGAAACCGAATACGGCTAATGCACCAGGCATCATCAGTTCTACACAGACGTGGGAAACAATCAGTACTCTTGATTTTGGTTTCGACCTGGGTATGTTCAACAACCGTCTGACAGCCAATTTCGACTGGTACCAACGTGACACTAAAAACATGATCGGTCCGGCTCCGGAACTTCCCGCTATCCTAGGTACAGCTGTTCCCAAAACAAACAATACAGACTTGAGAACAAAAGGATGGGAAATCAATTTGCTATGGAAGGATCAACTATCCAATGGTATCAACTATCAGGTTGCATTCAACCTATCTGACAACCAGACAACTATCACCAGTTATCCGAATGAGACGTACGACCTGGGAAAATATTATTCCGGACAAAATGTTGGTGAAATCTGGGGATATGAAACAATCGGTATTGCGAAAACACAGGAAGAAATGGATAAACACCTGGCTACACTTCCGAACGGAGGACAGCAACCACTCGGCAGCCAGTGGGAAGCAGGAGATATTATGTACAAAGACGTGAACGGAGACGGTGTCATCAACAATGGCAGTAACACTTTAAATGACCATGGAGATTTAAAAGTAATCGGTAATAATACTCCCCGGTTCCGTTTCGGATTGAACCTAGCCGCAGCATGGAAAGGTGCTGATATCAGTCTGTTCTTCCAGGGAGTAATGAAACGTGATTTCTGGGAAGGCAGCTACAATTTCTTTGGTTATAGTGGCTATATCTGGCGTTCTGTTGCTTTTGAGGAACATATGGATTATTTCAGGAATGACCCGGATCATATAATGGGACTTAATATAGACTCTTATTATCCGCGTCCACTTGATAACTCATCGAAAAATCAAAATACACAAACCCAATATTTGCAGAATGGTGCTTATATCAGATTAAAAAACATCTCTGTAGGTTATACGCTCCCAAATTCTCTCATGCAAAAAATAGCAATCTCCAAATTCAGGGTATTCCTTTCCGCAGAAAATCTGTGGACAGGAACAAAGTTGAATAAAATATTCGATCCCGAAACACTTGGAGGTGGAACATCCAGTATTGGATATCCATTGTTTAAAACTGTTTCTTTAGGTATAAACGTTAACTTTTAATTCGTAAAAAATGAAATTAGCAAATCTATATATAGGAATATCATTCATCGGAAGCCTGCTGTTTACCACATCTTGTGATGACCAGTTAGATATTGTGCCACCATCCAGCGTAACTCCCGAAAACTATTTATGGGAAGAATCACAACTGGAAGCCTATTCTATCAATCAATATGGAACCTTGCCCGTCAAAGATCCTTTTGACAGTGATAACCAAACAGACATACAAGCCGGTATATCAGTGCCCGGAAAATACGTAGCCGGAGAATGGAAAGTACCGGCAACCGGTGGCAGTTGGGGATTTGGAGATTTATACAATATCAATTATTTTCTAAACACGGTTTTACCTCGTAACGAACAAAAACAAATATCCGGTAATAAAGAAATGATTAATCATTATATCGGTGAAATGTATTTCTTCAGAGCACTCCATCATTTCAATAAGTTAGTAGATATAGGAGACTCTCCTATTGTCACTACAACTTATCCGGATGACAAGGAAATCCTTATTACAGCCAGCAAACGTTTACCCCGAACAGAGGTAGCCCGTTTCATTATTTCCGATCTCGATTCAGCGATTATGCTGATGAAACCAACATCGCCGGATGGAAAAAAGAACCGTCTAAGTAAACCGGTTGCCCAATTATTGAAATCAAGAGTTGCTCTATTCGAAGGAACCTGGCTGAAGTATTTCAAAGGAACGGCATTTGTTCCCAATGGACCGGGATGGCCGGGAGCAGCAAAAGATTATAATGCAAACTATCAGTTCCAATCAGGCAACATAGACAACGAAATCAATTGGTTCCTGGATCAGGCAATCGAAGCATCCAACAACGTGGCTTCAGCTTTTGGATTAACCCCCAATACAGGTATATTACCGCAAGGCCCGGGCGAATCGAATCCTTTTGTTGAAATGTATGGAGCTATCGATATGTCCGGATATGAAGAGGTATTGTTATGGAAAGCTTATGACAAAGGACTTGGTGTAACTAATAATATTCCAGTCAATTCCAGTACAGCAAATCTGGGCATCGGTGTAACCCGCGGAATGGTTGACAGTTATCTGATGGCAAACGGTCTGCCTTATTATGCTCAGGGAAGCGGATATCACGGAGACGAATCAATCTCTGATGTGAAAAAAGACCGGGATGAACGTGCTTTCCTGTTCCTAAAAGAACCGGGACAATTAAACATGTGGATCAATACAGATATGGGATCTCATGGTGTTATCAAAGAACCGTTCTTGCCTAATATTACCAGTGGCTCCGAACAGTTCCGCTATAATACAGGGTATACAAATCGTAAAGGTGTTAATCCGGATAAGGCTCTTTGTGACAACTGGGGAGGATATAACGGTTGTATAGTATATCGCTCAGCAGAAGCCTATCTGAATTATATTGAAGCATATTATGAACGACACAACACACTGGATGCAAAAGCAACTGCTTATTGGAAAGCTATCCGTAAAAGAGCCGGAGTAGATGAGGATATTCAAAAAACTATTGATGCTACCGATATGCAAAAAGAAGCAGCAGCCAACTGGAGCGCTTATTCAGCCGGAAAACTGGTAGACAAAACTCTCTATAACATCCGTCGTGAACGAGCTTGTGAATTCATGGCCGAAGGTTACCGCACAGATGATCTGAGAAGATGGCGCTCACTTGACCAGTTAATGACCACTCCTTATTTTATTGAAGGTTTTAAAATATGGGGAGATTATTATCCGGAAAAATATGCAGAAGCAGCCAAAGAGGACAAGACTTACGAACTTATTTATGGGGTAGATAACTCAAATGCAAATGTATCCGACCCTGCATTGAGTAAATATGTCAGACCTTACCAGATCGCTAGAACTTTAGCATATGACGGATATACATGGAAAATGGCACATTACCTGTCTCCGATCGCTATCCAACATTTTATGATTACTGCTAAAGAAACGGATTATTCCGATTCCCCTATTTATCAGAATCCGGGCTGGCCATTAACTGCCAGTCAACCGGCCGACGATATTTAAAAAACGAATAAAGAAGATGCTACAAAAGTCTTAAATAGTATTTTTTGTAGCATCTCTTTTCATTTAAATAGAAGAATATGAAAAAATATTTCATCCTGTATCTACTTACGACATTGGCCTTTACTTGTTTTGCCAAAGAAAAAACAAAGATGATCCGCCAGGGAAATGCAGAAGTCGAACTATTTAACAACGACTGGAAGTTTTATCGTTACGGTTTACAAGCCGACGGTAACCGTATCGAAGAACCTCAAAATTTATCAGGTACGGACTTGAATGATTCAAATTGGAGGAAATTGACTTTA
The DNA here is from genome assembly GCF_023656785.1 of Parabacteroides caecihominis. NCBI lineage: Bacteria > Pseudomonadati > Bacteroidota > Bacteroidia > Bacteroidales > Tannerellaceae > Parabacteroides > Parabacteroides caecihominis. Next base: position 19,376 of record NZ_JAMOKS010000026.1, on the reverse strand, counting down.
CCGCATGATTTTGGTATTGAAGGTCCTTTCCGCATGGATTTGGCCGGTAATACAGGAAGATTACCTTTTCAAGGTATCGGTTGGTATCGCAAATCGTTCAAACTCTCCAAAGAAGATGCCGGCAAACAGATTTATATTGATTTCGACGGTGTTATGGCGTATGCTGAAGTATGGCTAAACGAGCAATATATCGGGGGCTGGCCTTACGGATACAATTCGTTCCGCTTGGATTTAACCCCGTTTATTAAATCCGATGCAGAAAATGTGCTCGCGGTACGGACTAATACAGAAAAATGGGATTCCAGATGGTATCCGGGAGCAGGAATTTACAGAAACGTCTGGTTAGTAAAAACAGGAAAAACACACGTAGCTCACTGGGGGACATTTATAACAACAACTGATATTACTGACCAGTCAGCACAAATCAATTTGGAAATCGAGATCGAAAATAATCAGGAAACAGCAGTTAAAGCCAAAGTTGTAACCGATATCTTCGAGATAAACGCGAACGACCTATTTGGTAAAAAAGTACTATCTTTTGAAAACGAAGATATTCAATTGGTTGCTCACACATCCGGTAAAATATCACAGTCAAAGAAAATTACAAACTATAAAAAATGGGATATAGAATCACCTAACAGATATGTTGCTCAAACCCGGATCATTGTTGATGGCAAAACTGATGATTGTTATTATACACCTTTTGGTATAAGGACAATCGAATTTAGCCGCAACGGATTCTTTCTGAATGGCAGAAAGATAGAAATTAAAGGAGTATGTAACCATCATGACCTGGGAGCTTTAGGAGCAGCTTTCAATAAAAGTGCTCTTATCCGCCAGATTGAAATTATGCAGAAAATGGGATGTAACTCCATTCGAACTTCACACAATCCGCCAGCGCCGGAATTGCTGGAACTTGCAGACAAAATGGGCATACTCATTATGGACGAAGCTTTTGATGCATGGGCGAAAGGTAAAAGAGAATGGGATTATAATAAACTATACGACGAATGGCATGAAAAAGACCTGAAGGCTCTGGTATTCAGAGACAGGAATCATCCATCCGTATTCGTCTGGTCGATCGGCAATGAAGTGATGGAACAGAGAAATGTCGAAATGACCAAACATTTAGTGGATATAGTTAAATCCATGGATAAAACACGTCCAGTAACTAACGGATATAATGATCCTGACGGAGGACGCGAATCCGGAGCCAGCACAGCTCTGGATATCATGGGGGTCAATTACTTTTTCCAGCAACAAGCCAAATGGGATGCGGACGAACGTTATAAAAATAAACCGACAGTCGGTACTGAAACATCTTCTTGTGTCAGCACACGTGGAGTATATTACTTCGATGGAGGAATAAGAAAAGACTTTCAAATATCTTCTTATGATGTCGATCATCCGGGTTGGGGCTGTACACCTGACAAACAATTTGCAACAAACGCAGAATACCCCCATCTGTTAGGTGAATATGTATGGACAGGTTTTGATTATCTTGGAGAACCTACTCCATTCAATTCAGACAACACCAATCTGCTGAATTTCCGGACAAACCCCAGCAAGAAAGCTGAATTAGAAAAAAAACTGGAAGAACTGAAAAGACTCCAGCCGCCTTCGAGAAGCAGTTATTTCGGTATCGTAGACCTTGCCGGTTTTCCTAAAGACAGATATTATATTTATCAGGCACATTGGCGTCCGGAACTGCCTATGGTACATATCCTTCCTCACTGGAACTGGCCGGATAGAACTGGTAAAACCGTACCGGTACACGTATACACTTCCGGAACTGAAGCCGAACTATTTGTGAATAATAAGAGTTATGGACGAAAAGTAAAAAAAGAAGGCAAAGATTTCAGACTCGTTTGGGATAATGTTGTCTATGAACCCGGAACAGTAAAAGTCATAGCTTATAAAAAAGGTAAAGTCTGGGCTAAAGATGAGATACAAACAACAACAGAAGCATCTAAAATCACTTCGATTTCAGATAAGCAGATTATCTCCAATAACGGTTATGAATATGCCTTTATTACAGTCAGAATAGAAGATAAATCTGGTAACCTTGTTCCAACTGCAAACCACAAACTAAAAATAGATGTAACCGGTTGCGGAGAATTAGTTGCGACAGATAACGGGGATCCGACCAGCTTTGTCCCATTCCAAAGTAATCAACGGGAAGCATTCAATGGATTAGCCTTGGCTATTGTCAAAGCAAAAACCGGAGAAAAAGGAAATATTAAGATTAAAGTGGATAGTCCGGGATTAAAACCTGCACAAATCCAGATCCGATCTAAATAATTCATACTGGAAACGCCGGCGTTTTATAGATTTTTCTATTTCCGCCGGCATTTTTAGTTATTACCACATAAATAAATGAAAAACTATTACCCAAATCAGAATATAATCCATCTATAAGAATAAATTATCTATTGATTTTTTATCGAGAACACGATTCCTTTGCATCATAATTTCACATATTATTAAATACTCATGAAAAAGTACTTATCAGTCCTATTTATCTTTTTATCCCTAATGGCCTGCCGTCAGGTTGATGACAAACAATCCCTGCAAGGGAAATGGCTATTTGCCCTCGATCCTAATGACATCGGATTAACTGAACAATGGTATAACAAATCTTTAAACGACACAATTCATTTACCTGGTTCATTACAGGAACAAGGTTATGGCGACAATGTCGGAATAGAAACACCCTGGACCGGACAAATCGTCGACAGATCATGGTACGATGCTCCCCAATATGAGAAATTCCGTCAGCCAGGAAATATCAAAGTTCCTTTCTGGCTGAACCCGGACAAGCATTATGTAGGAGTTGCATGGTATCAGAAGGAAGTAGAGATACCCGCTTCATGGAACGGTCGGCCGGTAGAACTCGAACTGGAACGCACGCACTGGGAAACGACGCTCTTTCTGGATGGCATGGAAATGGGGAAACACGAATCACTGTCCACTCCGTACAGACACACTTTTAATGAATTGTCCCCCGGAAAACACACGTTAACTCTCCGCGTAGATAACCGGATAAATATAGAAGTGGGCACAAACGCACACAGTGTATCCGACCATACCCAATCGAACTGGAATGGTGTCATCGGGACAATCAGCCTGACAGCCAAACCGTCCCTCTACATAGACGATATACAGATTTACCCGAATATCACAGACAAAACGATCAAAGCTATAGTCTCGTTGGACGGAACAATCGGAACGAACGGTTCTTCCCTACTTCTTCAGATAGAGAAGAAAAATGGAAGTATCGTTGGCAAACCTTACAAAATAGAGATCACTTCCGGTTCCGGTATGATACAGGAGGCCACTCTAGCAATGGGTGATGACGCTCAGTTCTGGTCTGAACACACTCCGAACCTTTACACCTTACGTGCAGTTATCAAAAACGGCGAAAATAAAGAAGAACAATGCCGCACATTCGGTCTCCGGGAGTTTAAGGCGAACGGTACGCGTTTCGAAATAAACGGACAACCAGTATTCCTTCGCGGGACTCTGGAATGTTGTATATTCCCACTAACAGGCTATCCGGCAATGGACAATACTTACTGGGCAAAAATATATAACCAATGCAAAGCACACGGTCTAAATCATGTCCGTTTCCATTCCTGGTGTCCACCGGAAGCAGCTTTCGCAGTAGCAGACAGCATGGGTATTTACCTACAAGTCGAATGCGCAGGCTGGGCAACAGTTGGCGACGGAGGTTACTCCGACCAATGGTTCCATGACGAAAGCGACCGCATCCTAAAAGAGTACGGTAATCATCCTTCTTTCTGTATGATGGCTTACGGTAACGAGCCAGGAGGAGCCAATCAGGCTACATATTTGTCAGGCCTGATAAATTATTGGAAATCAAAAGACCTCCGCCGCGTCTATACAAGTGCCGGTGGCTGGCCTTATGTTGAAAACGCCGACTATTGGGATCCTATGGAACCACGTATCCAACGTTGGGGAGAAGGTATGAACAGTATCATCAACGCACAACAACCCCGTACTGACTTTGACTTTGCCGACATTATCCGGAAAAATATGCCGACTGTCAGCCACGAAGTTGGACAGTGGTGTGTCTATCCGAATTTCAAAGAAATAGAAAAATACACAGGAGTACTGAAAGCTAAAAACTTCGAGATATTTCAGGAAACCTTGAAAGAACATCATATGGCTGACTTAGCAGACGATTTCCTGTTTGCATCCGGACGCCTGCAAACACTTTGCTACAAAGCAGACATTGAAGGGGCTCTCCGTACGCCCGGTTTCGCCGGCTTCCAATTACTCGACCTCCATGATTTTCCAGGACAAGGAACAGCCCTTGTCGGCGTTCTTGATCCCTTCTGGGAAGAAAAAGGTTATGTAACACCGGAAGAGTATAGTACTTTCTGTAACAAAACAGTTCCTCTTGTCCGTTTCCCGAAAATGGTCTGGCTGAACAACGAGACATTGAACGTCCCCCTCGAAGTGGCACATTTCGGAGAAAAACCGTTACAGGCAGCCAATATCACCTGGGAGATCAGCAACCAGGTAGGAGAAAAGATTGCACAGGGCAACTTCGTGAAAGACCTGCCCGTAACCAATTGCATTCCTGCCGGAAATATCGAATATTCATTCTCCGGCATAGAAAAACCGACGCAATTGGTTGTCAGTGCGGAAGTGAAAGAAACCGGCAGTAAAAACCTATGGAACATCTGGGTATATCCGGCAAAACAAGAAACGGTAGATAAACAACCTTATATCACTTCGGCATTGGATAACCAGGCCATGGCACAGCTGGAAAAAGGAGAAAACGTCCTGCTCTTGTTGTCACCCGGAAGCATCCTGCCGGAAAAGGGAGGAAATATCAGTGTCGGCTTCTCCTCTATTTTCTGGAACACGGCCTGGACCAACAAACAACCGCCTCATACGCTCGGTATCCTCTGTGATCCCAAACACCCGGCACTGGCAGCTTTCCCCACAGAGAAATATAGCGATTATCAATGGTGGGACCTGGTAAGCCATTGCAATGCGATGGTACTGGATGACTTCCCGGCAGATTACCGCCCGGTTGTACATCTGATCGACGACTGGTTCACAAACCGGAAGCTGGGAATCCTGTTGGAAGGTAAAGTCGGTAACGGCAAACTGATGGTATGCAGTGCCGATCTGCAAACGGAACTGGATAAACGTCCGGCTGCCCGCCAGTTCAGGCAAAGCATCCTGCAATATATGGCATCCGACCGCTTCAATCCGCCTGTATCACTCGACCCGGCACTAATCAAATCACTATACAAATAATTAAAACAAAGCATCTGATCTCTACATTCAGGATCAGATGCTTTTCATGTATAAAGAAAAACTATTATCTTCGCTCGTCTTTTGCCCGAAGACTCAACAACAAGCAAATAAGAATCATCAATCGGTGAAATAAAAATAGATAAACACTTTAAACGAACGAACATGAAACGACTCTCTGTAATTGGCAGACTAGTGCTACTTTTTGCCTTCGCGCTGGTTTTTCAGACCAGGGCCCAGCATGTAAATCTGAAAACCCGTTCCACCCAAATAGGAATAAACAATGAAGGTTACTTTTCTTCTATCCAGGTAGAAGGCAAGGATATTCTTCACACGGGTAAATATCCACTCGTAACGGCCTGCACAGACAACAAACTCATAACACCGTCCAAAATGAGTGCCAACGGAAACCAACTTAAACTAACGATGTCCGACGGCGGCACAATCACACTGAAACATAAGGAAAGCGATGTCTGCATCACATTGGAGGCAGCAAATATCCCGGAAAAATACGACGTATTACTGTTCGGCCCGTTAGCTGTTACGATCAATGAAGTTGTTGGAGACGTGGTTGGTGTCGCACAGGGTAACGGTGTTGCTTTCGGTATACAGGCGCTGAACATTAAAACGAATGCCGGCATCCCTGACGAATATGGACAATTGATTACCAGCACATACGGTTATAAAGGAAAATCTGCTGAACTGTCGGTAGCCAGCATCCCTGACTTCAAACTGGCAGCCGCCGATATTTCTGACGGGACGGTATTCCATTTCTCCGCCCGCAGAAGAAACAAACAGGAATATCGCAAAGTACAGCAAATACAGAAATCACTGGTCCTCCCGGTCGAAGGGGAAGACGGACTGATAAAAGGTTCAAAAATAGCCTTCTTCGGCTGTAAGAATACAGACGCGCTGGCCCGTATCGGCGAGATTGAAATCGAGCAGGGACTTCCCCACCCGATGTTCGACGGCGAATGGGGGAAAACAGCCCGCGCAGCCATGAAATCTTATCTGATCTCTGATTTCTCGGAAGACAATTTTGATATGATCCTGGACAAGGCTAAGATTGCCGGTTTCGAATATGTTTACCATAGTGGCCCGTTCCTGGACTGGGGACATTTCAACTGGGACCCCAAATTCACCAAAGGCGGGGATGAAGGCGTAAAGAAGATGGTAGACAAGGCAAAGGCACAGGGTATCGCTGTCGGTGTCCATACACTCAGTAACTTCACGACTACAAACGACGCCTATGTAACACCGATTCCTTCCGACCACTTGCTGAAACAAGGCATACTCACCCTGACAGCCGACCTGAACAAAGACCAAACCGACATTACAATCAAAAAGTCAGACCTATTCTCCATGCCGATGACGCTCAACACCCTTCAGATCGATAAAGAGCTGATTACTTACGGCACAACAGAAGAGCAGGGAGAAAACATTCTGTTGAAAAACTGTAAAAGAGGCGCCTGGGGAACAACAGCCGCCAGCCATTCACAGAAAACACCGCTGTACAAACTCTGGGACTACCCTTACAAAACCCTCTTCCCTGATCTGGTCCTGCAAGACAAATACGCTGACCGCCTGGCTGAGATAATGAATAAAACAGGTATCCGCCAGATATCCTTCGACGGTTTGGAAGGATGTTCCTATACCGGTCAGGACGAATATGCAAACAACCGTTTCGTCTATCGCTTCTACAACCAGCTCGACCAGAATGTGCTTAACGACGCCAGCCGCCTCAGCCACAACTTATGGCACATCCATACCCGTATGAACTGGGGTGAACCCTGGGGCGAAGCGATGCGCACCGGCCAGGTTGAAAACCGTATCAAGAACCAGTCATTCTTCCACCGCAACCTGTTCCCGCGTATGCTGGGTTGGTTCCTGATCCGTCTGGCCGACCGTAATTTCGAATGTTCTTCCCTCGAAGACCTGGAATGGGCATTATCCGAATCAGCCGGTTTCGATGCCGGTTATGCGATGACAATCAACAGTAACACCTTGCGCCGTCACGGACAAATCGATAAATTACTGGAAGCGATCAAAAACTGGGATAAGCTGCGCGAAGCAGAAGCATTCACGGACGAGCAGAAAGCCCGTCTGAGAGATCCGCAAACAGAATGGCACCTGGAAAAAACAGACGAACAGAATTACAACCTGTATCCGCTCTATATATCCAAACATTTCCGTTGCAACCTGTCCGAAATGCAACCGGGACAACCGGGCGGTGCCGACTGGTCATGGAGCAGTCCTTATGAAAGCACATATGCCATCCGCCTGAAAGTAGATGGAGACGGAACCATCAAAGACCCGTCATTCACCACGCCTCAAGGGGTGATTAAGTTCCCCTGCGAGATTTCAGACCGCCAGTATCTGCTTTACACATTCGACGGTAAGGCCGTAGTAACCGATAAGAACTATAATGTAATCAGCGAAGTGCAGCCCCAGGGAAATGCCGTACTTCCCGCAGGTTCATCTGCCGTAGCCTTCTCCTGTGAGCAGACCAGTGAAGACGCTCCCGAAGTAATCATCCGTTACATTACCAAAGGGACTCCGGAAGTGATAAAACTTAATAAATAACAACAATACACAAATCGCCCGGCAAAAGAGGTAAAACTGAATACCTCATTTGGCCGGACGTATTTATTTCACTCTTTTACTCAGTCACTCTACAATCCACTTTTCGATATTACGGATCTTCGCACTGAAATTGACACCTATTTTAAACAATTTACGTCCATCCGCTTCAAAGGGCTGTGCATACTGTTTTTCGTTTATTTGCTGCAAGGCCTCCTCTGCCGTGCCATCCAGTTTAAACTCCATGACGTAAATGTATTTATCTGTTTGCAGGACAAGGTCGATGCAGCCATAGGATGTATGGTATTCCGCCTTTACATAAAAGCCAACCAGTTTGAAGACGATAAAGAGCACATTCTGATAATGCAGTTCCAGATCTTTTACCAACTCATAAGGCGTATCAGCAAAGAAACTTTGCAGGTGGCGGAAAAAGGCATCGATCTCGCCGGCACGTATCTCGCGGACAAATTTCTGTATCTCAAACGGAGCTTCGATCTTATTAAACCGTGTGTAGAAAGGCTTCAGGAATTTGATAAAACCTTCTTCCACCTCTTCATTGGGAAAACCGAGACGATAAAGGCCAAATTCCTCATCATCCCCTTTTATCGTCAGATAACCACTCTGGAAAATGACCGGGATAGGCTGCTCATCGCCATAAATACTATTCAGCACATCGACATCAGTCTCTTCATGTGCCATACGTTCCAGATCATAGTGGCTGCGTTTCAACAATTCCACAAGGTAGGTAGGGGTGCCTGTTTCGAACCAGTAACTACCAAACTTCATCTTGTAAAAGGTATTCAATAAACTAAATGGATTATAGATACCTTCTGTATTTTCCACAAAATGATAACCGTCATAACGTTTCTTCAATTCGGCAAACGCTTCCTCGTAACTCATTTTCAGCTTATCAGCCAGTTCTTGCAAATCTTCTTTCAGGTTATCACGTATCTCCTGCCCAGTTACTCCGCACAAAGAGACATAACGTTCATCCATAGAAATATCGATTAAATTGTTCAGATCACTGAAAACGCTTACCTTACCAAACTTCGTGACACCTGTCAATATAGCGAATTTGATGCAACCGTCCATTGTTTTGAGCACGCCATAAAACGGTTTCAGGGTATTCCTGTATTCCTTTTGTAAAGCCTCATTACCTATGGCTTGCAGCAAAGGTTTATCATATTCGTCTACAAGGATAGCAACGCGCTGACCGGTCTGCTCACAGGCACGTTTCACAACACCTTTGAAACGCAAGGCAAGAGTAACTTCCCCGGGGCCTGTACCATAAAGAATTTCCCAATTCAGAAGAGCTTCGTTCAGGATTTTATCAAGGCTGTCCGGTGTATCATATTTCCCGATATTGAGATCCAGATGCAGTATCGGATGCTTTATCCAGTCCTTTTCCAGCTTTTCCATTGCCAGGTCCTCAAACAGTTCCTTCTTTCCTTGGAAATAGGCTTCGAGGGTGGAAATCATCAGACTTTTACCGAAGCGGCGCGGACGGCTCAGGAAGTAATAACGTCCTGTTTTCACCATCTGATAGATCAACGCCGTTTTATCTATATAGAAATAACCGTCTTTGCGAAGACTTTCAAAGTTCTGTATGCCGATGGGGTAAATCTTACTGCTCATACATTTTTTATTTTAACCGGATAATGACTCTGACAAAAGTACGAAAAAGAACACTGCCTACATCCTTTTTTCGAAGATAATCCTTTTTTTGACATCAGTAGAAGTTCGTGTCCCTACCTTATATACGGCATAATCGGGCATGTAACACATCAACTCACATAGGATGATTATCCGACTTCAATTCATTGAATTGTTTCACACGATACTCTCTCGGGGAACAACGGACCATTTTTGAGAACAAGCGGGAAAACTGGGAAAGGTTGGTGATGCCTACTTTTTCCGCAATTTCGATAATCGACATATGGGAAGTAAGCAGTAAAGTCTGTGCCCGTTCGATTCGTTTCATCTGGATATATTCGCAAGGGGGCATGCCGATAATCCGTTTAAAAACTTTGGAGAAATGGTCGGGAGTAATACACATCAAATCAGCCAGAACCGAAACAGAGATACGCTTGTCCAGATGCTTATTTATATATTGTATAGCCACATCCAGTTTTTCATACAAGCTGTTCGCCTCCGGTGAAAGCAAACATTCTTCCGTTATAAAGCGGGAAAACAGTTGCAACAGGATACCGCCGCTCTCCACCAGGTTGGAGAATGTCGAAACCGAAACCTCATCTTCCCGGGTATAAATATTCCTGTCGTTATCATAATGCTTCGGGTCGGACGTCGGCAACGACTTATACGGGTTCAGCGCCAGAAAACGTTCCATCAGGGAATAATCCATCGGGGTAGCCTCGACCTGCAAATCCATTTTCATCGGATTGCTGATACCTTTCCCTCCTTTCGTCTCATCGAAAAAACAGATATAATAATGCTCCATAAAATCATCACATTCATAACTATGGAAAGCAAACTTGGGTATAAGGAAAAGTTGCCCGGGCAATAATTCGTATCCCTTCTGATTAATATAGACTTTTCCTTTCCCTTTTGTAATCAGGTAAAGCCGGTAAAACGGACTGATGACATCCTGATAATTCCACCAGGTTTCAACCCGGGAATAGTCGGCATAAAGCAAGGGCAACGACAGGTCGTATGGAGAATAAGAAACAAGCATATCAGACATTTATTAGTTAACCGGTGTAAATGTAGGAATAATATTTAAATGCACAATATCGGATTATGCAAAGTATTCATCTTATTTTGTCAAAGATTATAGCCGGATAGCCTTTACTTTTGTAATTACTAAACTTCATCTTATCACATAATTCTAATTACGCTATGAAACGGCTTATAACAGTATTACTTATCGTGTCCGGACTATGCAGTCCGTTCCTCCTTTCGGCGCAGGATTCCTGGCAAAGCCTGATTAACAGGCTTACCTATTACTCACCGGAAAAATACAAATCGGCAATAGATAACCTGAAAAAGAAATATCCCGACAGTTACCGCCCCGACACCAATTGGGAGAAAGCGCTCAACGAACTGAAAACCGATAAGGAAACACTTATCAGCGGTTTGAAAGCCAAAGACCCCAAAGCGGAAAAACAGGCAAAGAAACTGTTGAAACAACTGGATGCCGCCCTGCTGGCAAACCCTTTGCTGGCGGACAAACAGGTGGTAGCCATCCGCCGGACACTGGGCGATAAGGCCCGTACAGCCATGAGCGGGCAACTGGGCATCGCCCCTTCCAATTTCCAGAATAATTCGGAGATTGGAAATCCGAAAGCAGGCTGGACCAACGAGTTTGTTTCATTGACCGTCAATCCGGATAAAATAAAACAATCACTCCTGTACAAACCGGAAGACGGAAAAATCATCACCGACCCGGAACCGCACTTCGACGGGAAAAGACTTATGTTTTCTTCCATCGGCACTTCCGACCGCTGGCATCTGTTCGAACTCGACCTGACCACAGGCAAAACCCATCAACTAACCCCGGATACATATAAAGATTTTGACAGCTTCGACGGTTGCTATACACCGGACGGACGATACATCTTCTGTTCGACAGGTACCTTCCTCGGACTGCCTTGTACAGATGGAGGAAATAAAATGTGCGGATTATTCCTGTATGATCCAAAAACAAAACAAACCCGTCAGTTGACATACGACCAGGACAGCAATTGGGGACCGGTCATGATGGATAACGGTACCGTGCTCTACCAGCGTTGGGAATATGCTGACCTGCCCCATTCCAATTCGCGCCTGCTGTTTACCATGAATCCGGACGGCACCACACAATCAGCTTTCTATGGTTCCAACTCCTACTTTCCGACTTCATTCTTCAATGCTCGCCCCATACCGGGACGACCATCAGCCGTGGTTGGCATAGCCTCCGGTCATCACAGCGTTTCGCGCAGCGGACGCATGCTGATCATCGATACCAATAAAGGCCGCCACGAAGCGGACGGAGTCGTTGCCGAAATCCCGTATGCCGGCAGAAAAGTGGAAGCTGTCGTTCGCGACCGCCTGCCCGACGGTATATGGCCGCAGTTCCTGCAACCGTATCCATTGAACGATACATACTATTTGGTTTCCATGAAGGAAAACCCGGAAAGCTTATGGGGACTTTATCTGGTCGACACGTTCGATAACCGTACTCTGATTGCCGAAGAGGAGAACGTTGCCTATCTTGAACCGGTGTTGATGGACAGTCGTAAATCACCGAATGTAATTCCCGACCGTATCAATCTGGCATCTTCAACTTCCACTGTTTTCCTGCAAGATATTTATGAAGGTGAAGGACTAAAAGGTATTCCACGTGGTACAGTAAAGAAACTACGCATCGGCTCTTTCAGCTTCAGCCCGTGGGGTCAGGGCGGATTGCTGGGCACTATTGGTATGGACGGACCGTGGGACATCAAGCGAATCCTGGGCGAAGTGGATGTTGAAGAAGACGGCTCGGCCATGTTCACAATCCCTGCCAATACGGCCGTATTTGTACAACCGCTGGATGCAGAGGGAAAAGCATTACAGGTTATGAGAAGCTGGTTTACCGGAATGCCGGGCGAAACGGTCTCTTGTATCGGTTGCCATGAAGAAAAATCAACAATAGCCATTCCGAAGCGGACAAAAGCATCCCTGCAAAAACCGCAAGCCATCAAAGAATGGTACGGAAAAGAGAGAGGATTCAGCTACCGTCACGAAGTACAACCCGTTTTGGATAAATATTGTATCTCCTGCCACAATCAGGACAAACCCGGAAAGCCGTACCTGAAAGGAGACAAATGGATTAATGACTGGACTTCAAACATATCGGGAAGAGCCTGGAAAAACGGCGGACATTTTACACTTTCGTATGCCAACCTGCACCGTTACGTGCGTCGGCCGGGTATCGAAAGCGATATGCACATGCTGGTTCCGATGGACGTACATGCCGATCAGACCGAACTGATGCAGATTCTCCAGAAAGGGCATTACGGCGTTAAACTGGATAAAGAGTCTATGGAGAAGCTAGCCTGCTGGATAGACTTCAATGCACCTTTCCACGGACGTCGTTCTGACATTCCGAAGTTTGAAGATGCAGAAAAGAGTAATGAACTTCGGGAATTATACCGCGAAATGTTCGGTGCCCCGGAATCGACAGCCGAATGGTTACCGGAAATCCCACAGAATATAGAACCCGTCAGATTTGAAAAGGAACAGAAACCTTTAGGCGATACCCTGCTGGCTAAATGGCCTCTTTATAACCCAACCGAAAAATCATACGCACAATGGGACAACACGCAATGGAAGCAATTGGCATTAGGCAACTTCCAGAAAAGCATCCCGCTGGGTAACGGTATTACTTTGGAATTGGTGAAAATCCCGGCAGGTTCCTTCATCATGGGTAGCGACCGGCATCCGGACGAATTGCCCCAGACAATCGTACAGGTAGACAAACCTTTCTGGATAGGACGTTTCGAAATCACTAACGCACAGTTCAGGGCCTATAACCCGGCACACGATAGTCGCGACGAACACCGCCACGGCTACCAGTTCGGACGCAAAGGCTATTCCATGAACCATCCCGACCAACCGGCCGTACGCATCTCCTGGCAAGAAGCGATGGAGTATTGCAAATGGTTATCCGAAAAGACAGGCATGAAGTTCTCGCTTCCAACCGAAGCGCAATGGGAATGGGCTTGCCGTGCCGGAAGCGATACGCCTTTCTGGTATGGCGACATGTCAGCCGATTTCTCACGCTATGCCAACTTGGGAGACATCAAGCTGAAAGAGTTCGCCGCCTGTACCTCTTATAAGCACTACGAAAGTGCAAGGGTTATCGATAATCCCAACAAATACGACGACTGGATTCCGCGCGACACGACTTACAACGACGGAGGTTTCATCTCCGAACCGGTAGGACGTTACGTCCGCAACCCATGGGACTTGTTCGATATGCACGGAAATGTATGGGAATGGACTTTATCTTCCTATCTGCCTTATCCGTACAATGAAAATGACGGCCGAAACGAGTTGTCTTCGGAAAACGGCAAACGGGTTGTACGCGGAGGTTCCTGGTACGACCGTCCTTACCGTTCGACATCTTCTTTCCGCCTGCCGTACCGTGAATATCAGAAAGTATATAATGTAGGATTCCGTGTAGTAATGACTGAAGAATGATAGAACGCTATTTTAAATATCTGTTTTGCATTGTAGTAGTAATTAGCACTTGTTGCTCGTGCAGCAATACCAGAGAAAAGTTGCTTGTTTCCGGCTGTGGCTGGAAACAGGTAGCAATTCTCGACAAAAAAACAGGAGAGATAGAATGGAGCCACCCGCTTAACAAAGGGGAAGACTGCAACGATGTTGAAATAACCAGGGAAGGAAATATCCTGTATGCCTACACTTCCGGTGCCCGGATGATTACCCGTGACCAGCAGACGGTGTGGGACTTCAAAGCAAAGAAAGGGGAAGAATTATTCACCGCAACCCAGCTGCCTTCCGGCCATTACATGCTGGCAATCTGCGGCACCCCTTCCCGCATCATCGAACTCGACCCGCAAGGTCATCCTGTCGAAGAGATTGAGTTTGACACCAGCATCACCGGTGTGCACGACCAGTTCCGCCAGATTGTAAAGACACCGCAAAACACTTACCTGATACCACTGATGGGAAAAGGGGAAGTAGTTGAAATGACTAAAGAAAAGGAAATTATCAACAGGGTCGAATGCGGTGGCAATCCCTTCGCCATCCAGATACTGAAAAACGGAAACTGGCTGGTATCCTGCGGCGATGCACATAATTTCGTGGAGATAGACCCTGCCGGCAAACAGATTGTCAGAAAAGTCGGAAGCGACGACTTACAGAACACCTCTTTGTTGTTTGTTGCCGAACTGGTCCGGTATGACAACGGAAACACGCTGATAAGTAACTGGAACGGACATAGTAAAGACAAATCGCAACCACTACTGGTAGAAGTAACTCCGGATAATACAGTTGTCTGGACGCTCCCGCTACATCAAGACATTATCAATATCTCAGCCGTCTATTCATTCAGGGAATAGACGGCTATTCCTTTTTTATTCTTCAATAAGCCACTGTCCGATATTACGTTCGGAGGCGTCGAACATAACGCCGACTTTTATCTGTTTACGGTTATCAGCCATATAGGGTATCAGGTATCCTTTATCATTGATTTGCTTTAAAGCCGCTTCAGCAGAACCATTCAGTTTAAATTCAAAGATATAGATAGATTCTTTTGTTTTAACAACAGCATCCGCACGCCCCCGGGCACTCCGTACTTCCGCATCACAAAATTGTCCCATCAGTTTAAATACCAGATAAAAAACGACTTGATAATGACGTTCAGTCTTATCATTCAACTCATACGGAAAATCTGCAAAAAAAGCTTTCAGACGCGTCAGGAAAGAGTCCACATCGCCACTTTCCAGTTCACGAACAAACTTACCGATATAGAACACCTTATTTTCATCGGATATGGAGGAATAAAAAGGAGCAATAAAGTTCAGAAAGCCATACTTCACCTCTTCATTTGGAAAACAAAGTGTATATAATTTAAAACGAGGATCATAATCTTTTATAGTCAAATAACCACTCTGGTAAATCAACGGAATAGGGTTATTAACAGCCACTCTATATTCTGAAAAAGAAGAAGCATCTGTTTCGACACCGTTTATCAAAGTACGCAAATCATAGTCGCTTTTCTTCAACAGTTCAACAAGAAACGTCGGGGTTCCCGTTTGGAACCAATAATTATCAAACGTACTATATTTTAAAGCATTCAGAACGCTAAACGGATTAAACATGCCTACTGCATTCTGACAAAAGTGATAACCGTCATATTGCTTTGTCATTTTTTGCACAGCCTCTTCTTCTGTCAGTTCGTTTGCCAAAGCTATATTTTTCAACTCCGGTACAAATTGAGTAACGAGTTCCTCCTTTGTTATTCCACAAACTGATTCATAATCTTTCCGCATGCTTATATCATCCAGTTGATTCAAATCACTAAATACACTCACATGTGCAAACTTAGTTACCCCCGTCAGAAAAACGAATTTCAAATAACGGTCCATGCTTTTCAATACACCATAAAAAGCTTTTAATGTCTTTAAATACTCCGTTTGAAGTTCTTCATCCCCAAAAACCTGCAATAGAGGCTTATCATACTCATCTACCAAGACTACAACCTGACGACCTGTTACTTCATAAGCTCTAGTTATCACATAAATAAAACGCTCTTCAGGACTCCGACCTTTTTTTTCATCACCATATAATGCTTCCCATATTTCCAAGTGCTGATTCAATATAGCAACCAAAGCTTCGACCGATTCATATTTACGGGCATTCAGATCCAGATGCAACACCGGATATTCCAGCCAATCCGTTTCCAGTTTCTCGATAGCCAGTCCTTTAAACAACTCTCTTTTTCCCTGAAAATAGGCTTCAATGGTAGATAACAACAGACTTTTACCGAAACGACGGGGACGGCTCAGGAAATAAGGTTTTCCCGTAGTTGCCATTTTATAAATCAAGGCTGTTTTATCAACATATAAAAAACCCTGGTTCCTTATATCTTCAAAACTTTGTATGCCTATCGGCAATTTTCTTACGGCTGCATTCATAACTTTATTTTTTCTCATACAAATATAGGATATTATATCACGTAATAGATTAATTAGAGATGTAAAATTACCGTCCCCCTTAAACGCCGTGCTGCGTCTCGATGAGACGTAACGTTGCGTTTAGGGGAGACGATGGGTTGCGTCGCGGCGAGACGTAAGGCGACGTCTCGATGCGACGCGGGGAGGCTATTCGATTTCGGGACGGTCACCACCGCCACTACCGCCGTTGCCGACGGTTAATGGGCGTTCGTACTCGATGGTACGGGGCTCTTTCAACAGGGTCGTTGTGTTGGAAAACTGGGTGACGATACGTAAGGTGTACTGACCGTCCGCCAAGTCTGATGGGACGCGGGCCAGGAGGCATTTCGGATCGTTCGTTGTCAGGCGGCGGGTGACGGGATGTTCCGTGCCGTCGCTGGCAATGAAGAAGACACCGACACCTTCGGCTTCACCGGATACACGGATCTTTTCGCCTTCAATACGAATATCATCACCGGGAGTGATGACATCATTAGAGAGGCCGGTAAACGTATTTACAACCAGACCGATGTTGGCACCGCTATCTTTCACAGTTAAAACCTCCACCCCGACATGACTCAAGGATTCGCGCATTTCGGAAGCAAGAATAAGATCCAGCGTTACCTTATGTTTCTCCGGGTCGAATTTGGCACTCGAGCCGATCCATGAACCTGCCACACGCGGGGTGTACTGGCAGGTTTTCGTGAGAACACTATAACCGTCCATGACCGCTTCACGGATGACGCGGTCGTGTTGGTTAATGATTGATAACAAGGTGTCGTACTTGTATTCCGAACCTTCATCTACTATACGCTGCGCGATATCTTCGTTACGCAAGGTGTTTTTCATGGTGGATACTTCGGCTGTGTAGTCGTTATCCACATCTTTCGTCAGGAGGTTCAGGCGTAGCCAGACCTTCCAGAATTTGGTGTAATTTGACATAAATAAATTGTTTAATTAATAAACATCTTCTA
This sequence comes from Parabacteroides caecihominis, assembly GCF_023656785.1. Classification (NCBI taxonomy): domain Bacteria; kingdom Pseudomonadati; phylum Bacteroidota; class Bacteroidia; order Bacteroidales; family Tannerellaceae; genus Parabacteroides; species Parabacteroides caecihominis. The sequence goes on along the minus strand of NZ_JAMOKS010000026.1, from coordinate 1,867 downwards.
TTTTGAAGAAACTTTCTATTTATTTTTTATACAACGGAGATTACTGATATTTTTATCTCCTAAAGTCCATGTTGAGAACTTTCCGTTAACAAATCTAAGTCCATAACCGATTCTATCATCATTCGAAGCCCAGTAATGAACTTCTCCAGAACCAGGCCTATAGGCTGCCTTTAGTTCTGGATACGAATTCAGATCATAGGCAAGGGTATTACCTCCAGAAATACCTGCAAGTGACAGATATTCTGAATGAGTTGGAATTCGCCAATTTGAAGGACATGCTGTCCCATTTGTAACTCTACTACGCATATCATTATATGAAATCGAACTTACAGAATTAACTGGGGCAACCCAATAACCTTTTACAAGAGTTGGTGGAACCTTACTACCTGGATATACTATTTGATATTGTTTCACGGTAATATTTTTCTTTAATGAGCCGCTATACTTGTCTGTAACAGACGCATTACAATCATTCGTAGGTGTACCATGCCAGTTATCATTATTAATTCTATTCATTCTAATCGTTGTTTGTTTTTGGCCTGTTGATAAAGTTGTCTCCGACATAACATCTAAGTTGCACCAAGAGCCATTAACAACCGTAACGCCTTTAGGTGATGTAACCTTAAACTCGACATAAGAGCCTTCACAAGCAAAATATGAAATTGTAGGAGTTGTTGATGTAAAGTTACTTACAGTTGTATAATCAGAATTTTTTGTTGGAGTAGAAAAAGTCACATCTCTACTAATAGCATATACTTTATATGTTTTAATAATTGTATTATCCGCTTTACTACGAATTGTAATGTCTGCATTCATATTCGTGGTAGTTCCAGATGCAACATTAAATGTATAAATCGTTTGATTTTTTCCTTCATCTTCTTTAGTGACAATCAACCATGATGGAACATTCAACACATCAGAACCACCTATCGTATTTACAGTTAATTTCACTTTATCATTTTCATTATTAAATAACTTCAATGTGCTACTACTATTATCAAATTCAGCTTGCGCTACTGTTGTTGAGGTTATAGTTAGATCGGATTTCAGCTTCAGAGTAACCGTTTCCTTCATTTCCTCATTTGCCTTATTGGTAAATGTAAATGTTTTACCTTCCAAAGGATAAGGATCGGGAAAACTTGCATCTGATGAATTTAAAGTTAATATATAATTAGCCAAAGATATATTCTGTTCCACTGCAGGTGCTATGGTCAACCAATTTACCGGAGTAGTCCAACCTATAAATTCTAAGCGACTACCACCAGACGCAAAGACATTCAAAGTAACTGTTGGTTGTGAAATAGCTGTTGATTGGTAGAGACTCAATACGTTATCAGCATAAGTACTGCCATTTGATAAATTATTTACTAATACAGTTGGCTTTGCAAACGGCTGAACAATAACAATAGTTTCTTTTGCCGAGATCTTATCTGTAAAACGGATGAAAGCGATAGGATACTTTGTATCCGTATAAGTAGCATCTTTCTTTATAGTGTATATAACAGGTGTAACATCTGCTTTTGTCATATTATCGGCAAGTGGATCTATAGTCAACCACTGGTGTTCCGTATCATTGCCCTCGTAATACATGGTTACGTAATAACCGGCTGTAGAACCACCTTCCATCGTAAATTGTGTACCGTCAACAATAGGCATTGTTACCATACGTGTTGCAACATCATACGTAACGTCTCCCCCTCCTACATTTACTGTAACGCCATTCTCATCCGCTTCCCCACCCGGTTCATAATCGTCGATATTACCTTCGTCCGTCCAGTCTTCCACGTTGATCGTGAAGTCAAGATGATATTCGTCGGCTTTAGTGATATTGACCGTGTAGCGGTGATTCTGGGATACTTCTATATAG